>NZ_JBCOCI010000142.1:0-5559 GCF_040929485.1 Phocaeicola sp. RTP21198st1_B8_RTP21198_201120
ATCTGCAAATTCAGTAATGAGAGGACGTGTAAACGCAATAAGGACGTTCAAGGGCTTAGTTGCGGATTTGAGGATAAATTAATTGGATGAAAGACGATATTCTGACAGAAAGTCTTAATTTTGGGACATTAAACCATTTAACTCAAATAATAACATGAAACTCACATTTCGAATTGAATACCGTACAGCCTGGGGAGAAGAACTGGGGGTGATACTGGACGGAAACAATAGTGAACCTATCATCCTTCGCACTCCAAACGGGGAACATTGGGAAGGTGAAGCTGAAATGCCGGATCTCCCTGCATGCGTACCTGTTTCCTACCGCTATGGAGTATATCGTGACGGACAGTGCATCCGCCGTGAAAGCGGAACCATGGCTCATTTGTTTTGTCCCGGGAAAAAGAAAAACTGCCACTACATATTAAATGATTTCTGGAAAGACCTTCCGGCTGAATCTTACTTATACAGTTCCGCCTTCAGTGGTGATTATCAGTCTGAAGCAGCTATAAAAGTCACAGCAAGCGCCGATGGAAGCATTACTTTCCGGGCCTTATGCCCTTGCCTGCATCATAAGCATCAAGTGCTGGCTATCAGCGGGGATTGCCCGGCTTTAGGCAATTGGGATATTCAAAAGACTGTCCTGATGGAAGAAATACAGCCTAACGAGTGGACCATCACACTGAATGTTTCTACTTTGGAATTTCCGCTAAGTTATAAGTTCGTAACCTGCAACGCCGACAGCAAGCAGGTAGAGGAATGGGAGAACCACGACAACCGGATGCTTAATAATCCGGAATTAAAAAAAGGAGAAATCTACCTGACACCGGAAACAGAAGTTCATTTCACTTCATCGGCCCGTAAAGTGGCGGGAACGGCTATCCCTGTATTTTCTCTCCGTAGTGAGAAAAGTTTTGGAGTAGGAGATTTCGGAGATTTGAAGAAACTGATAGACTGGGCGGCAAAGACCCACCAGCAAGCTGTACAAATCCTCCCTATCAACGATACGACCATTACCCATACCTGGATGGATTCTTATCCCTACAACAGCATTTCCATTTATGCATTCCACCCGATGTATATTGACTTGAACCAGCTGGGTAAGATGAAGGATAAGGAAGCGCTGGCTGTTTTTGAAGCCCGCCGACAAGAATTGAACGCTCTTCCTCAAATAGATTATGAAGCAGTGAACAATGCCAAACGTGCCTACTTGAAAGTGATGTTCCAACAAACCGGAAGAAAAGTGCTGGCTTCGGATGAATTCAAAAGATTCTTTGAAGAGAATGAACATTGGCTGCTGCCATACGCTGCATTCAGCTATCTAAGAGATCTGTATGGCACTCCGGATTTCAGCCAATGGCCTGAGCATACAGAGTACAAGGCAGAAGAAATAGCAGCCTTATGCGCACCGGACAGCTCTTGTTATGAAGAAATCGCCTTTTACTACTACACACAGTACCATTTACATATCCAATTACTTGATGCAGGAAACTATGCCCGCGAAAAAGGTATTATCTTTAAAGGTGATATCCCTATCGGCATCAGCCGCAACAGCGTGGAGGCATGGATTGAGCCGTATTATTTCAACATGAACGGTCAGGCAGGCGCACCACCCGACGCATTCTCCGTGAACGGACAAAACTGGGGCTTTCCCACCTATAATTGGGAGGTAATGGAACAAGACAACTACCAATGGTGGCAGAAGCGTTTCCGCAAAATGGCAGAGTATTTCACAGCTTACCGCATAGACCATATTCTTGGTTTCTTCCGTATCTGGGAAATTCCATCTCATTCGGTACATGGTTTGCTGGGACAGTTTGTACCGGCATTGCCTATGAGTGTGGACGAAATTCAAAGTTACGGGCTGCCGTTCCAAAAGGACTTCATGACCAAACCGTTCATCAACGAAGAGATGCTAAACAAGATGTTTGGTGACAAAGCTGCTTTTGTAAAAGAAACATTCGTACAGCATGTTCACGATGACATTTATGAAATGCGTCCGGAATATGATACCCAACGCAAAGTGGAGACTTACTTCTCCGATAAGAAAGATGAAGAAAGTATCCATATACGCGAGGGAGTATATGCCTTGATAAGCAATGTATTATTTGTTCCCGACCGCAAACACCCATCCATGTATCATCCAAGAATTGCCGTTCAGAATGATTTCATCTTCGGGCGCCTCAACTGGAAGGAGAAAGACGCTTTCAACCGTCTGTATAATCATTATTATTACCAACGCCATAACCAGTTCTGGTATCAGGAAGCGATGAAAAAGCTGCCTATCCTGACACAAGCCACTTCCATGCTGGTGTGCGGAGAGGATTTAGGAATGGTACCCGACTGTGTGCCTTGGGTAATGGATCAGTTGCAAATACTCAGTCTGGAAATCCAACGTATGCCCAAGAATCCCAAACATGAGTTCGGTCACGTGTGGGAATATCCGTACCGCTCAGTTTGTACTATTTCCACTCATGATATGTCTACTCTGCGGGGATGGTGGGAAGAAGATTATGAACAGACCTGCCGCTACTACAACCATGTAATGGGACACTGGGGAGAAGTTCCGGTTTCAGCCCCGGGATGGGTTTGCGAGGAAATAGTATGCCACCATCTGGAATGTCCTTCATTGCTGTGTATCCTTTCCTTTCAGGACTGGCTGTCAATAGACGAAGAAATCCGCTATCCCGATGTGAACGCGGAACGTATCAACATACCTGCCAATCCAAGACATTACTGGAGATATCGCATGCATCTCACTTTGGAAGAACTGATAAAGAACAAGAAGTTCAATGAAAAGCTGGTAGAGATGATTGACACTGCCGGCAGATTCTAAACATCCGCCACAGACAGCCTGGGGCCGTCTGTGGTGAATCTCTACCCCAACGATAATCAATAACACACATACCATGAAAAAAATTCCCGATTTAGGTTTCTGGAAACTATGGAATATTAGTTTCGGATTCTTTGGCGTGCAGATAGCCTACGCTTTGCAAAGCGCAAATATCAGCCGTATCTTTTCCACTTTGGGAGCAGACCCACACAGTTTAAGCTATTTTTGGATATTACCTCCGCTGGCAGGAATCATCGTCCAACCCATCATAGGCGCACTGAGTGACCGCACTTGGACGCGTTTCGGACGGCGTATCCCCTATCTGTTTGCAGGAGCTCTGGTTGCTGTTTGCGTCATGTGCCTGCTCCCTAATGCAGGTAGTTTCGGAATGACAGTCAGTGCAGCTATGGTATTCGGTCTGATATCACTGATGTTCCTTGATACCTCTATCAATATGGCCATGCAGCCTTTCAAGATGATGGTGGGCGATATGGTGAATGAGAAACAAAAAGGATTGGCTTACTCCATTCAGAGTTTTCTCTGTAATGCCGGCAGTCTGGCAGGATATCTTTTCCCGTTTATTTTTGCCGCCATCGGCATCAGTAATATTGCTCCCAAAGGTGTTATTCCCGACTCTGTCATCTATTCTTTCTATATCGGCGCATTGATACTGATTCTATGTGTGATCTATACTTCGGTCAAAGTAAAGGAATTTCCTCCCGAAGAATATGCAGCATATCATGGCATCACCCATGAAAGCAAAAAAGAAAAGACAAATATGTTCAAATTGCTGGTCAAGGCTCCCAAAGCCTTTTGGACAGTAGGACTGGTACAATTTTTCTGCTGGGCCGCCTTCATGTTCATGTGGACTTACACCAATGGAACTGTTGCTTTGAATGTGTTCGACACACCGGTCATAACAACCATGACAAACGGTGTTTCCAGAGTGGTACTGGATACACAATCCGCACAATACCAGACAGCGGGAGATTGGGTCGGGATCTTATTTGCTGTCCAAGCCATCGGTTCCGTTATTTGGGCAACGATCATCCCGATGATTCAGAACCGCAAATTTGCCTACGTACTCAGTCTGGTATTGGGAGGCATTGGATTCATCTCCATTTTCTTTATCCATAATCAATATGCTTTATTTGCATCCTTCATCCTGATAGGTTGCGCATGGGCAGCCATGCTGGCCCTTCCCTTTACCATTCTGACCAATGCATTAACAGGAGGACATATGGGAACCTATCTGGGATTATTCAATGGAACTATTTGTGTTCCACAGATTGTCGCAGCTTCTTTAGGAGGTATCGTACTGAAGATATTTACCAGTCCGGGTAGTGTCGCTCCGGAAGTAAACATGCTGGTATTGGCTGGAGTGTTCCTGATTATCGGTGCCGGCTGTGTAAGTATTATCAAAGAGAGGTAAAGCGTTTCCCGAAAAGTAATATATGCTCATTCCATCACCACCGTTCAATGTTCTGTTTCCCGAAACTGAAATTCACTCCGCGGTGTCAAAACTTTGTTTTTGAAAACATGAACTTATAATCTGAAATTTGAGCATCCTAAAAGACTAAAGAAAGGATCGTATCATTACTCAATACAGAGTTTGATACGACCCTTTTACGCGTTATAATTACTATCTGCAACTTTTCAAAGCTGTCATTTTGGTTTTGACACATTCATCTTCATTCCGTCCAGCATTATTCCAACTTCTCCATGAATTCTGGATGCCGATAGAAAAAATCATACGCCATATAATAAAGTACAAAGCGGTACTCATTTCTGACACATGAGTTACATTCTGCGCCCAAGTATATAATAAAACGAAGAGATAAATAATTGATTTTTACCTGTTTAGACTACAAAATACAAGATAGATTTTTATCGATCTCTTAGTAAGAGATATATAATTCTCGTGCAAAAATAAGGAAAGTTTTGATAACTAATACACTTTTCATTAAAAAAATACGATCTAAAGCAAAAAAAAGCCTTTTTTCTTATTTAATCTTTCTCTCAACAGCCCACTTCTCATTGATTTAATTATTTGATTTTATGCATATTACATCTATTTTGTCGATCTCTTACTAAGAGATCGACAAAATAAGCAAATAAAAAACGAAAAAAGAATTGAATGGAATACCTGTTTCTGCGACGTAAAAAGACCCGCTACACTTCGGTGCGCCAAAAGACTTTGCTCTATCGTGCCGCCTCTCGCCGATGGGAGAAGGAGTTTGCGTTGCGGACGGACGTCCGCCGGATAGACGCTCTTATATATAAAGGTATATTATACCTGATGGAAGTGCGTCAAGTATTCCTCGATTCCTCTCTTTCGCTGAAAACACTGAGTGCGATGCTGGAGACAAACCAGACTTATTTAAGTAATGTGGTGAATCGCTATTTCGGCTGCAACCTGAAAGAACTAGTAAACACTTACCGAGTGGAATACGCCAAAGAGCTGCTCCGCAGCGGACGATGCCCCATAGAGGAAATTCCCGTACGCAGCGGCTTCGGTTCGAAAAGCCCTTTCTATGTGGCGTTCGGAAAAGTGACGGGCATGACGCCCCGGCAGTATGTGGCACACGAGAGGAATCCGCTGAAACAAGAGGAAGATAATTAAGTCCTTTTATAATAAATGGTATGTATAACCAATTTTAGTTTTTTAAATTTATAAATTTAAAGTTTTTCTATTATGAACAAAAAGTTTTTAAGTGCAATCCTGTTCG
>NZ_JBCOCI010000143.1:0-5481 GCF_040929485.1 Phocaeicola sp. RTP21198st1_B8_RTP21198_201120
TCTCAAAAAGAAAAATTGTATTTAAAAGTCTATAGAAGGGCTTTTAAATACAATTTTCTATCTATTTTCTACCGAAATCACTACTTTGTACAAACAAATAAGGGAGTATTATATTCCGTAAAAGAATAAGAACTTCCAATAATTGATTGGGAAAGTTTTTCATCTTACAAATGAAAATAGCATCGGTTCATTGTTTTAAAAGGTCCTTATCTTTTTCAAGAAGAATCAATTCTCTACTTGCATATAAATAATATTTGCAAAATAATTCTATGTATAGTCCTGAGGGTCAAAATAAAACAATCCCCTTGTTCTTACAGGAAAAACAAGGGGAACTGCTATTCTTTAATTTTATTTTCAGTTCTTCGGTCCGTTACCAAAATCAGGATTTTCTTTATCCATCCATACACGTTCGTCATGCAAAACCTGTGGATTCTTTGCATTTGTACCTTGATATGTATAACCTTGTGCTTTATATGCAGCGATAGTTATGTCATGTAACTGATCTGATTCCAAAGGCTCCGTAACAGCAAATCTTCTAGGGATAGGATAGGAATCACCCAATTGTTCGTCAAATTCCTTACGCGGTAAAAGGGAACTATTTTTCATAGGAACACCAGAACGCATAATGTTAACATATTGATCAATCGGTGCATTAAAATAATGGAGATATTCTTGGATATACACTTTCTCCAGATCAGAAACTTTATCTCCACTTAAAATATAAGCCTCTTTCTTAAGCAGTTCTGTCAGCCATTCATCTTGCAGCTTAATAGATACATCATGAGGATCATTTACGTAGGGACTGTCATAATAAGGTATATGATTCTGACTGGCAACATAATCATATCCTTTTACTGAAGCAGTGATACCATCTGTAAAATACTCTTGGGCACTTTTTTGTCCATTCCAAGTGGCTCCCAACAGGGTGAATTCAGCCAAGAAGAAATTGGTTTCCGCTGCCGAAAAATACAGTCCATACCAACCATATTGTTGAGTGTCTTGAACCGGAGTAACATCCGGGGCATCCGGATAAGTATATGTCAACAGACCTTTTACCATTTCTTGATTCCGGTAAGTACACGGATAATAGCTTTTCTTGGCACCAGCTGCCGAGTACAAGACAAACAATTGTCCTGTGGGATCAAAATAATCCTCGTATTTGTCCATCTGCCCTGCACCTATTTCCACAGGAAGGCCATAATAACGTACCCAAGGTTCACCTGGCCCCCCCCATTCTTTAAAGACTTTCTTTCCGTCTTTAACCTCAGAAATTACATTCTTCTCTACAAAATCCGGCATTTCTCTTTTTTGATCAAAATAAGCCTGTACAACATTAGAATTGTAGTCATTCTTTTGGAAGAAATAAAGCAAACGCGGATCTTTGTTGTTTACTAAAAAGTCTATAAGATGTTGCGTACCTACTCCTACAGAAAAATCATTATTCCAATTGTTATCGAACTTACCCTTGTTATATACAAAATCATCATCCGTAGTAGCAATTAAGCCAACAGGACTTTCTGCTACCTGTTTTACTATTTCAAAAGCGCGGTTCCGATCTTTGTTTATCAAACGGGCTGCAATTTTCAATTTCAAAGAATTGGCCAGTTTGCCCCATTTTTTCAAATCACCTTTATAAATAAAGTCCTGATTATTCAAAACATCTTTGATTTCATTACTGCTCAGATAATTAATAGTCTGGTCCAGTTCTTTCAGCCATACTTCCAAAAGTTCCTCTTGAGTGTCATATTTAGGCAATAACAAAGGAGGATTGGTATATCTGGCTTGTTCTGCTTCTGTATATTGACGTGATCCATATAGGTCAGCATCTTGGATACTTAAGTAAACCAACAAAGGATTACAAAGATATTGGATGTATTCATAAGTCGCTTTTTCCTCTTCAGGCAACAGGCTGATTTGATATCGAATCTCATTAGCATAACGAAGCACTTCGTTTACTTCATAACCACAACCATTGGCTTCATCAGTCGGACGATTTGAACGAGTTGTATTACCTCCTGATGAAACTGTTGTTTGCGACCAGGTAGAAAGGTCATTAAATCCTCCAAACCATTGTGCATAATCTCCCGGTTGGAAGGAAGCTTCACATTTAGTGAACAGGAAACGGATATCAGGCTTTGTAATAGTAGACGGATCTGAATTTAATTCAGAAAATTCATCTACACAGGAAGTGAACATTACACTTCCTAAAAGCAGTGCGGCTGCTAAAGTTCTATATTTCATTGTTGATAATTCTTTTAAAGTTAACAATTAGAAATTGGCATTAATTGTAAATATGTAACTTGCTGTATAAGGCTCGAAACCACGAATACGGAACTCTGAAGCTGAATTAGAACGTACAGATTCCGGATTTAGATTATTAGGTAATGAATTATACAGATATCCCAAATTACGTGCACTGAATGATAGGTTCAACCCTTTTGCACCCAATTTATGACTGATGCTATTAGGCAAACGATAATTTACAGTAATATTACGCAAAGCGATATAACTCAACTTGTGTACCCAAATGTCATCAATTGTCTGTGCTCCCCATGCATAATTATTTCCATACCATGAACCGGCATGAGTGGGCTCCAGTTTTCCTTCCTGTACCAACTGTGCGTAAGACAGACCGCTGACATCCATTTTTGTTCCATCCACCAAGGTCGCAATTGTTCCTTCTTTAAAAACACCTTCCGGAATCATACCATCAGTATATTGAATACCTTTAGAATCGGCATATTGACTAGTCCAAGTCATACCTCCATGTTCCGGATCACGGTATTGCAAAGAGCTTTCCGTCCAACCGGCCTGAGTTCCGTATAAGTTACAGTAAGATGCCACCAAACCTCCAAAACGCATATCCAGTCCAATATTCAAACTTAAATCTTTCCAAGTTAATGTTGTTGCTACAGATCCCAGAAAATCCGGTGTCATGTTACCTACTACTTCCGCTGTTTTGCTTTGTGCTCTATATGCGCCTCTCCAACTGTCATCCCACTCCAACAAAGGTACACCGTTTTCATTACGTGCCTGAGTGACATCTGACATCAACACACCATAAGACTCACCGACTTTTGCTACAGAGCCGATATGATAGTCGTATGCGTTTACATAACCGGACAATTCAATATAGTTGGCAACATTAGGATGCAAGGATACAATTTTACTTCTGTTTCGTGTATAAGTGAAGTCCAGATCCCACTGCCAGTCTTTAGTTTTGATAGGAGTGGTATTTAATGCGATTTCAATACCTGAGTTTTGGATATTACCAGCATTTACCAACTGTTGGGTAACACCGGAAATAGCAGGAACATTGATTTTCATAATCTGGTCTGTGGTATTTTCCTTATAATAAGTGAAATCCAAATTCAAACGATTATTAAAAGTACGGAAATCCAAACCTATTTCCCATGAATTCTTACGTTCCGGTTTAAGGTCAGCAATCTTCATCAGTTTGTCCAATTCATTGGTATAGATATTGCCGTCATACATTTCCATTGTGGCAAAAGAATACGTCTGATTGACTGTATATGGGTCTGTATCATTACCTACTTGTGCCCATGATGCACGAAGTTTTGCCAAGTTAATCCATGAAGGCATACTTTCACGGAAAGTTTCATTAATCAACCATGAACCTGATACGGAAGGATAGAAGTATGAGTGATTACCTGTACGATTGGCATATACCAATGCAGAAGACCAGTCATTACGTCCTGTAACATCCAAATAGACTTGATTCTTCCATCCTAAATTTAAAGCAAAAATGGTAGAAATAATTCTTTTGCTACCCGATATTGTCGCTTCGCTCTTTTTAGTCTTTTTTGAGTTCTCCACGAACCATTCTCCAGGCACCACCATTCCTCCGTCAGTTGATACTTTTGAATGTTTGGAAGAGGTGTTGTAATACTCAAATCGTGCGAATCCACCGAGTGAAAAATCTTTTATCTGCTTGCTGGCAGTAAAAGTTCCCCCTACGGTAAATTGTTCTTTTATATCTTGCGTAATACCATAATACCCTCCTTCGTTTGCATAACCGGAACCTAATTGCTTATCTTCTATTGAAGTATAATAACGGTTCATATTAGCGTCTGCTTTAAATTTCAGCCAATCTGTCATCTTTACATTTACTTCAAATGTAGGACGAATAACAGTTTCCTTCCGCACATAATCATAATTATCTACTTTGAAGAAATAATTTTTAGCGCTGGAAGGAACCGAACCATATTGGTCACCATAGCTGGTACTAGCGATACCACCATGCTCACCTAAATATTTGTTCCGGAAATAATCTACATCAAATAGCGGGTTAATCACATTGGTATTTGCATTGACAAATAATTCACCCGCATTCAGTTGTGCATTACGCGGTTTTGAGTTGGCAAAGCTAAAAGAAGCGGCAACGTCCACCCAATCGTTCAACTTATGGCTAGCTTTCAACAACATGGAGTAACGCTCAAAAGTATTGTTTTCTGTTGTTGATTTGGCATTTTTATAAGATAAAGATGTATAAAATGATGTTTTTTCATTACCACCGCGAATAGAAACATTCGTATTTGTATTGAACCCTAATTTATATAAATCCAGCATATTATTTTTACGTGGAGAATAGGTAGTCCATGTACCATCATAATTGCGGATTTGAGAGCCATCATATTTAGGTCCAAAACCAAAGTTGGGTACCCCTACTAATGTATGTTCTCCATTCTGATTTACCGTAAACTGATGTGCATCCCATATACTTCCATTTTGGTCGGCATCAGATTGTCCCGGCATATATCCAGGACCATATAAAGTTTGAATATCCGGAGTCTTGAAAGCATGGTCAATACCAAATGTTTGAGAAACGCTAATACCCAGTCCTTGCGTACCTTTACCGGATTTGGTAGTAATTACAACCGCACCATTCAAACCACGAGAACCATACAATGCTGTTGCTGCCGCACCTTTCAATACTGATACAGTTTCAAAATCATCAGGATTTAAGTTTTTCAACTCATTACCATAATCGCTGGCGTTGTTGGCACCTGCATCCCAGTCTGCTGTCGTATTACCAGATACACCGTTATCTAAAATCACTCCATCCACCACATAGATAGGCTGGTTGTTGGAACTTAAGGTTGAAGCTCCACGAATCTGTATCTTGGTACCACCAAATAAACCACCATCTGAGCCTGAGATTTCAACACCAGCTACTTTACCTTGCAATGCGGCTACCGGAGAAATGGTATTGGCAGCTTTTAATTCATCTCCCTTCACTTCAGTAACTGCATATCCCAAAGCTTTTTCTTCACGCTTCAATCCCAAAGCTGTTACCACAACTTCACCTAACTGTTGCGTGTCATCTTTTAAAGTTACATCAATAGGCTGTCCGGTCCATTTAACTTCCTGTGTCTGATATCCCACAAAAGAGATCTGAATGATATCTCCTTTTTTTACATTTGACAAAGAAAAGTCACCGTCAAGTCCGGTAATAGTACC
>NZ_JBCOCI010000144.1:0-5474 GCF_040929485.1 Phocaeicola sp. RTP21198st1_B8_RTP21198_201120
TAGATTCTCACTCATTGGATATTCTCTTAGATTGTTGCGTATGGGTCAAGTTCCTTAATCCGCTTACACAAATAATCGAAGCGTTTCTTTGTAAGCGGTGTGAGTGTATCGAGGTTCTCGCCATCAAAATTCTCTCCAAAGATAATGTCGTCCACCCCTATGCCGTGATTGTAGTTCTCACGCACGCAGTTACGCAGAATCCAAAGGTTGTGCAGATTCACCCAGTCGGCTGTAATGTTTCTGATTTTACTGAATAGCAGCGTAGCTGTGTAGAGGTAGTGTCCGCAATGGTTGTAGTCATGCAGCACCAGTTTTCCTTGATAGTAGATGTCAAAGTCCTTGTTTCCTTCATCTTCCTTTGTATCGCAGTAGAAGAACGGAATATCTTTCAGACCGCCCCAATCAATGTAAGTAGTTGGTTTCATATAGTGCTGTTTTATAGGTTTGCAGCAAATATACGAATAAAGTACGACCTCAACAAATAAAGGTCGTATATTTTATTCTTTATGTCGTCTTTAAAGTGTTAATTTTTATTCTTTATGTCGTATTAAAGTATTCTTTATGTCGTACTTGGAGGGCTTTTTCCTCGCATAATGCGCGCGCGCGAGGATAGACATAGATAGTCCATGTTAAGATAGAAACAGGCTCATAAAGCTGAAGATGCTTCTCAACTTTCGGAAAAACGGATGAAGAACAATAGGGAAAACAAAGACAAAGCCCCCTCGTAAGGGGGGTTGGGGGATTGTGCGGTTATTGAAGCTTTTTTTTGCGTGTTAAAGTATATTAATTTGGTTACAATATCGGTGACAATGGTTACATTTGTATCACAATCAAAAAGTTTAAGATATATGCAAGTAATTCCATTGAGCAAATTTCGGACGAATCAGACAGCGACCCTTCTTCGTGCTATTCAGGGAGAATCCGTCTTTCTGACTTCACGTATCGGTGATTTTAAATTGGTGCCAGTGTCCGTAGAAGAAAAAATAGCCACTCGAATAAGAGAGGGCTTGAATGAAGTGAAACGAATCGAAGCTGGTGAGCAGCCAGCCAAGAGCGCAAACGCATTTCTTGATGAGCTTTGAAGTAAAGACCACCCCACATTTTGAGAGGGAAGCGAAAATCCTTGCAAAAAGGTATAAGTCTTTTAAGGCTGACATGAAGGATTTTATCGAGTCATTGGAAAAGAACCCCATGCAGGGGGATGAACTAAGCCCTGGTATCCGTAAAATAAGACTTGCCATTGTTTCTAAGGGAAAGGGTAAGTCTGGGGGAGCACGTGTTATCACATACACGATTTGTGCATCGGAGAGTGAAGGTCGTGTTTATCTTGTGGATGTCTATGATAAGTCAGACTTCTCTACCGTAAGTGTATCTATTCTTAAAAAAATCATATCTGAACAGGGTATCCTTTGACCAGTCAGCGTTAGTGAAGCGAACTGTGTTTTTTCTCTTTTCGGTCTGCAAAGGTAACTCCACACTCCGAAGCCGTCAAGGGCTTCGCAAGTTCGGAGCGGAAAAAACCGCACAGTGAAGCTGTGCGGTTTTTTCCGCTCGAACCCTTGACCGCTCTCCGTGTTCCGTTGTGGAAATGGCAGGGAAAAAGAAAAAAAAGTGTGTGGCTATGCAGTGTGTTAGCGCTGTGTGTATTCCCATGCGGAATGTGTATATATAGCAAGAAGTGTCCTTGTCGGACATTCTTGCCTTTCTCGCTTTGCTCAAAAGGATTTTAAGATTACCTTTGCGACATGAAAGTAAATCGAACGGAGAAGATAACATTCCGCTGCACCGCACTTGAAAAGGCGGCACTTGCGGAACAGGCAGCCCGATGCGGCATCAGCATATCGGAGTACTGCCGTACACTCGCACTGGGCGGACGACCCAAGGAGAGGTACACGGAAGAAGAAAGGGAACTGTTTCGGGAGATAGCCCGACTGAAAGGAACACTCCAGCGTCTGAACAACTACTTCGGTGGGCGCCAGTACAGGGAAGTGTTCGAGGAGAACCAGGCACTAATCAATGAACTTAAAAAGATACTTTCACGATGATAGCAAAAGGAAAGAGCATATCTCATGGCACGGCAGCACTGGAGTACGACCTTGCCAAAGAGATAAACGGAGAGGAAGCAGCCACCGAGATACACCGCCATGAGCTTTTCGGCTGCACAGGCGAAGATATGGTGCAGGAGATGAAACCTTACTTTGTTGATTTTCCGAACGTAAAGAACAACTGCCTTCGGTTTGAGGTCAGCCCTTCAGTGGAAGAAAGTGCAGGCATGACCGATGCGGACTGGGCGAAGCTCGGTAATGACTTCATGCAGCGCATGGGTTTGATGAACCACCAGTACATCATTGTGAAGCACAGCGGAACGGAGAAGAACCGCAGGCAAGCCCACCTGCATATACTGGCAAACCGTGTGTCGTTATCGGGAGAACTATACCAGGATAACTGGATAGGGAAGAGAGCTACGGAAGCTGCCAACAGTATAGCCAGAGAACGGAACTTGGTACAGTCAAAGGATATAGGCAAAGCCAACAGGGAAGAGATAAAACAGGCTATGGATGATGTTCTTATACGGATGCAGGGGTTTGACCTTGCCGGATTCAGCCGGGAACTCGGAAAACTGGGCTTCAAGGTAAGGGAAGCCCGGGCAAGTACAGGCAAACTCAACGGCTACTACGTGAAAGCCCGGAGCGGAACGGAATACAAGGCAAGCGAGATAGGGAAAGGCTATACGCTTGCCCATATCGAGAAGACACAGAAAAAATTGAAGTATAACTCAATCAGCAGGAATTATGGAAACACCCTCAAACCCAAAGACGGAGGATTACACCTATAAGCAGGGGCAGTACAGCCCCCGAAAGAGAAAGGACACCACGCCCAAAGTAAATCCGCAGCTTGCGGTAGAACTTGTGTTTCAAGAATTGAAGCGTGTAGAAGCTTATACGAAGCGCATAGAGGATGCAACAACCAAAAAGGTAGAAATAGACAGGGGAAGCCTTGAAAGTGCTGAAAATCGCCTAAAAAACGTATTGGCGGACTTTGAACGGCAGGGAAACAGAATGAAAAATGGCAGCTATGTGGACAAGAAAGTTTCAATGTACTCAATCCTTTGTGCTGTTTTTTCCCTATTGTTCGCCTGTCTGATGTGTTACCTGTGGGTGGATGCAGCCAAGGACAGGGATAATTACAAGAGGTATTATGAATACTATCAAAAAATGCAGTTAGACACTGAAAGGAATGTGAATTGAAAGAAAAAAAGCAGTTGGGGAGATAAAATCCTCCCCTGCTGCTTTTTTAACATTTTTGCTCTTTATATATCAGAGAAAATGGATATATAGCAATCATTGAGGCTATAATGCAACCTAAATAGATGTTTTCCAAGAAGAAAAAAACAAAAATAGAGAAGAGAGCTCCAATAAAGGAGAGTATAATAATTTTTTTCGTCCTCTTACTGATTTTTATATTTTTAGCTTCTTTCAAGGAAGACATAATATATGCTCCGCATATTGATAGCAAAAAGTAGAAAGCCCTTTCTATGCGTTCAATGTCTTTGTTGTAAATGCTTATACCTATAAGAGCTATAGGCATAACTAAGAATAGAATAAAAAGCAAATTCTTTTTCATAATCATTAACAAAGGGCTTCTGCCATTAATAAGAAAACAAGACTAGCAGCAGCTCCAGCGCCCATGCTAAGAGCTCCAAAAGCTGTTCCCCAAATTATACCAGCACCGCCAATAGAAAGACTACAACCATTTCTTGTTTGAGAGATGGTTAAAATTTTATCGTTATATGAGAGAATATTAACGACACTTTGCTCTTTCTCTGCTTGTGCTGTGAAAAAATATGTATCATCAATTTTTGATAAGGCAACTATAGCTTCTTTGTCGTTAGCATTGATGTTTATTTTCTTTACATTAAGTATAATGCCATCAGGATTTTCATATAAAGCTAAAAAATTGTCTTTGTTTGTTTTACTTTGTACCAAGTATACAATACCTCCTTTTTCTTTAGATGTTATTTTTTGCTGCACAGAAAAATCATAATCTTCAGAGAAAGCGTCCATAGAGGTTGCTCTTGAAGAAAGCCCCAACAACGTATTTTCGGCTTCTATGGCTTCAGTGAAAGCAGGAATGTTGTTTTTGGCTTCTTCAGAAGTGATTAAAGAACTTGAAGCACTGACGGCTTCTACATCATTCGAGGTTGTAGTCTTGACGTTATCTACTTCGTCATTGCTACAGGCTTGAAATCCCATAAGTGAAAACAAGCAGAAAAATAAATAAACATACGTTTTCATATATGTAAACGTTTAGAGATTATGTTGTAAAGGAATAGAAAAAAAAGGTATTAAGCAAATAGATTGATGGTTTTTTATAAAAAAAAGTGATATATTGTAGAAAAAATGAATAAATATTATTTGATTTGATATTTTACAATTCCTTTAGCTTCCTTTTGATAGCTCCGATTACATATCCTTTAGGGTTTTCTGCCAGCCGTGCGCCTTTCTTCAATTCTCCCAAGAACCCCATAAAATCGGGGATGCGGTTTTGTCCCTCGATAAGGGTTTTCTTGTTCTTGTTGATTTCATCAGATTTGAAGTCAAAAGAAAATTTGAGGTAGTCATATACGTTGTTTTCTAACTGGAGCCGTGCTGTAACTTTAGCTATGCGCGCTTGTTCCTGTAGTGCAGGGTCTTCTCTATCTTCAAAGAAAACAGGGAACAGAGTCCATCCAATAACCTTCTTCCCTTCTTTTTCCTCCTTAGCCACAAACGAATAAGGAGAGAACTTGTCAAGCTCTTTTTTTGCGACATCAATAACCTTCCTGCGAAAGTCGTTTACCCTTTCATATTTACCTTGTAGATTGAATCTTTCCCGAAGCCCGTCAGAACCTTCTAACGGCACAAACAAAGGTGTAGTTTGTCCTGACATGAGCTCATAAAATCGCATGGCATAAACACTTTTGAATTTCATAGCGGTTACAAGTTCGTATTTTTTGAAACCCTTAGTGAAATCAAGCGCAGCTCTCCAAACAGGTTCATAGACATGGAAAGTGGCAACGCCTGTGCCTTTCTTTATTTTGGGATGCTCTATTATGGCTGTATAGAACCAAATCTCATCATCTTCATACTCCGCCCCTTTTTTTGAAAGCGAGGTAAATGCAGCCTTTGCTTTGGCATAGTTGTTGTCTGTTTCATCTCGAAGTATATCCGCCACAGGCATAGTGATGTTTACACCGCAGTCTGTCGGCTCGATTTTGTGCATGTGATCTTTGATTTTTACACCTTCTAACCAATGCTGTGCAAACTCTATAAGACGGTAAATAATACGTTTTTCATAGGGGCTGAAATCGTACTTTGCGCAAGTCCA
Organism: Phocaeicola sp. RTP21198st1_B8_RTP21198_201120; assembly: GCF_040929485.1. Taxonomy (NCBI): domain Bacteria; kingdom Pseudomonadati; phylum Bacteroidota; class Bacteroidia; order Bacteroidales; family Bacteroidaceae; genus Phocaeicola; species Phocaeicola sp. RTP21198st1_B8_RTP21198_201120. The sequence continues at coordinate 5,368 of NZ_JBCOCI010000144.1, forward strand.
TATATAGGACTGAAATACTGCTTTGTTGGGTAGATTCTCACTCATTGGATATTCTCTTAGATTGTTGCGTATGGGTCAAGTTCCTTAATCCGCTTACACAAATAATC
>NZ_JBCOCI010000145.1:0-5127 GCF_040929485.1 Phocaeicola sp. RTP21198st1_B8_RTP21198_201120
AAGAAGAAGAAAATAATTATACACATATATTACTGCATGTTTTATTTTAAGCTTGGCATGTGAAGATGTTAATATGAGTCACCCAGTATTGTTTTATCGTAAACGGATAAAACTACCATGGATAACACCCTACTCCCGAACGCAATTCTTATCTTATTATCTATCCATGGACGACCTGACCAGCGGATTCAACATCGGCACCAATTACACGCTGAATCCACAATTCAATGAAATGACAGGATTCACAGAAAAAGATGTACGGGATATGCTGGAATATTACTCCACAACATGCCCATTCAATCATTCGGTAGACGAGTTGATAGAACTGATTGCTTTTCTACTTCGGAATGCTGACCATCAGCGGAATGCATAAAGGAGAAACCAAACTCACCATCCCCAACCAGGTGGTACGTGAACAACTCTTTGCCTACATTCTGGATACTTATCATGAAAACGACTTGACTTTCGACAGGTATGAAAAGAGGAAGCTTGCCTCAGGGCTGGCTTATGATGGCAAATGGAAACCTTACTTTGAATACATTGCCGGATGCCTGCACCGTTATGCCTCGCAGCAGGACAAGCAGAAAGGTGAATATTTTGTTCATGGCTTTACTCTTGCCATGACCGCACAAAATCCTTTCTATCGTCCTGTGTCCGAGAAAGACAGTCAGGAAGGATACATCGACCTGTTCTTGCATCCGTTATTGGATATTTACAAAGACATGAGCCACTCCTACATCATCGAACTGAAATATACCAAAGGAAAAGACAGTAATGAACGGATAGAACAATTAAGGCGACAAGCCATTGAACAAACTGAACGCTACGCTTCGAGCGAGTCTGTGCAGAAAGCGATAGGTCCTACCATGCTACATAAAATCATTGTTGTATATCGAGGTATGGAAATGGTTGTTTGTGAAGAATTGTAACCGATAAGAGGCAGTGTCTGCCCTTACAATGGAAGCATTCATTCGTCCGTTCTATCCACGTTTTCATCGAAAGTACAAAATTGTTGCTTCTTGCCGCATTTGTAATTACAAAGATAAGATGCCATTTTTTCGATGATTTTTCGTATCAGTTTCTTCTGCATCAGCACATTACCATTCCAAATTATGCGCAGTATCTTGCTGTAAATCAACAATATACTGTGTAAATAGATTCCAAGTCCCCTTGAAACGGTTTGCCATTCTCCGCTGTCAAATTCGGCTTGACGTATACAGCTTGTTTTAATTCCTGTGCCATAGCTGTGGTCGCTTCCTTGCAAGAGAGCATAGCTGTGGCATATTTTGTCTGGCTGCGTTCGTTGCTTCGCCTAGGTGAAGAGGCGAATTCACTTTAGTGAACAGCCATTTTCACTAGGGTGGAATAGTTGCTTCACTTAGGTGGAATATCAAACGGAACGGAGTGAAGATACGATAGGAACAGGTTCTTATTACATACGCAACAAGGTTCAATAGCCGAAACAAACAGTATCCTGTCCTGTCAGATATAAACTATGATGCCCACGAGTAGCCGGAAGGCAGTGGGGGGCTGACCCTACCTCCTGTCCGCTGGTATTCCCGAATGCGAGCATTCCCAAAAACGGATTTGTTTCCCCACCGACATACCAATTGAGGGGGATTTGAGAGACTTTTACACCGGAAGTGATTAGTAATGTGCATATTACTGTGACAGAGCGCTTTTGTGCTTTATGTATATCCTTATGCTAAAACCTAAATTTGAGTAAGAATAATCTATCAGAGGCTTTGTTTCTTCTTATTACGAATGACAGACGTATCACCTTTATCAGTTGGAATGAATCCCTACCCCATTCCTACTCAGGAAAGCTGCCAATGTATTCCTGCTGACTTTCAATTTCCTCGCCATCTCCGCCTTACTGGTTCCCGCCTCCAGCATAGCCTTAATTTTTTCTTCTTTTCCCGTAAGTTTATATTTCGAGTTATGTCCTCCCATGGGACGTCCCAACTTTTGTCCGGAGGCGATTCTGCGTGCAAGTCCCTCACGGGTACGTTGGGAAATCAAGTCACGTTCTATTTGTGCGGAGAGGGAAAAAGCGAATGCCAATATTTGAGATTGTATATTATTTCCCAGTTCATATTTCTCTTTCACCGTGAGCAGGATGACATTTTTCAACATACATGCATTCAATATACTCATTACTTCCATCAATCTTCTTCCCAAACGAGAGATCTCCGACACAATCAATGTATCCCCTTTCTTTATTCTTTTCAATAGTACGCCAAGCTTTCTGTCTTTGGCTGACCGTGTTCCTGAAACCGTTTCTTCCACCCACACATCAATTTGGAAATCCCTCTGTTTGGCAAAACGATTTATCTCGAACCGCTGGTTCTCTAAAGTCTGTTTATCAGTTGAAACCCGAATATACGCATATATCATAGCTGCATCATTAAGTTTTTTATTGAATAAGGAACGCCAATCTAACTTATATTATCAGAGAAGGAAAGTTTCACCGGATCTTATTGAGGTTTTCTAAGAAGAATTAAGTATCTCCAACTATTCAAGCTCAAAAAACAGAGAAATCTGCTTAATCCTTGCCTTTACAAGATAAAACGATTGTCCAATAGAATGAAAAAATTGTCTATGATAATAGTATAAATCACTGATAATCAATATTGTTATATTAAAACTGGATTGATCATCTTTAAGACGATTTTCGCAGTATAATAGATTTTTCTTTTATCTACTTAATGGTTTGTTCACTTACTTTGCATCTGTTGACATAGTTGATACTGAAATAAAAAACACAGATATAGTATGAAAAACAAATTGCAAATAGTATGGAGCAGCATTGCTATAATAAGCGTATGTGCATGTAGTACGCCTTATACACAACCTGATGCCCCTATCAAAGAAGTTCCCTTCACCCAAGTTCATTTAGATGATAATTTCTGGACACCGCGCATCGAGACTAACCGCACCGTTTCCATCCCATCCGCTTTCAAAGAATGTGAAAAGAACGGCCGGTTCGATAACTTTGCCATTGCGGGTGGTTTGATGAAAGGCGAACATCGCGGTGACTTTTCTTTCGACGATACCGATCCCTATAAAATTATAGAAGGAGCATCTTACTCGTTAGCCGTAAAATATGATGAGAAACTGGATCACTACCTGGACAGTGTAATCCATATCATAGCTGCCGCACAGGAACCGGATGGTTATCTTACTACCTGTGTAACCAATCAATGTACCCGTTTATCCGGTTGGTGGGGCACGCACCGTTGGGAAAAAATCAACAGTCACGAACTCTATAATAGCGGCCATTTGTACGAAGCCGCCGTTGCTCATTATCGCGCCACCGGAAAACGTACGTTACTGGATGTAGCTATCAAAAATGCCGATTTGGTATGTCAGGTCTTCGGACCCGGCGAAGGACAGATCCATCGTCCCAGTGGTCATCCTATCGCCGAGATGGCTCTTGTCAAACTATATAAGGTGACAGGCGATGAGAAATATTTGCAGACGGCCAAGTATTTTGTAGAAGAAACCGGCAGAGGAACAGACGGACATAAACTGAGCGAATACAGTCAGGATCACAAGCCCATCCTGCAACAAGACGAGATAGTAGGTCATGCCGTCCGTGCCGGATATCTCTACTCCGGAGTGGCAGATGTAGCCGCTTTGACTCATGATACCGCCTATTTCAATGCCTTAACCCGTATTTGGGAAAATATGGCCGGCAAAAAACTCTTTATCACAGGCGGAATCGGTTCCCGCCCACAAGGTGAAGGATTCGGTCCGAACTATGAACTGAATAATCACACAGCCTATTGCGAAACCTGCGCCTCTATAGCCAATGTGTATTGGAATCATCGTATGTTTCTCGCTACGGGAGATGCCAAATATGCGGATGTGCTGGAACGCGCGTTGTATAACGGAGTCATTTCGGGCGTATCACTCAGCGGTGACAAGTTCTTCTATGACAATCCGTTGGAATCCATGGGGCAGCATGAGCGCCAGCACTGGTTCGGATGTGCCTGCTGTCCGGGCAACATAACCCGTTTCATGGCTTCCGTACCTTATTATATGTATGCCACTCAAGGCAATGATGTGTATGTCAATCTCTTTATCCAAAGCAAGGCGGATATTGAAACGGAAAGTAATAAAATAAATGTGGAACAAACTACAGGCTATCCGTGGGACGGAAAGATAAGTATTGCCGTCACTCCCGAAAAAGAACAGGAGTTTGCTTTGCGTGTGCGTATCCCCGGATGGGCGCAAGACGCTCCCGTACCTACAGATCTCTACTCATTTACAGACAAGGCTCAGGCTTATAGCATTTCTGTAAACGGCTCCAAAGTCAATGCGAAGCAATATGATGGTTATGCCACCCTTGTACGCAACTGGAAAGCGGGTGATGTGGTTGAAATCAATCTTCCTATGGAGGTACGTCGTGTGAAAGCAAATGACCAAGTAGAGGATGATCATGGCAAACTGGCTATAGAACGGGGCCCTATTATGTTCTGTTTGGAAGGACAAGACCAAGCCGACAGTACTGTATTCAACAAATTCATCCCCGATGGTACTCCGATGGAGGCTTCTTTCCATGCTGATTTGCTGAATGGCATAATAGTTTTGAACGGTACAGCCAAAGAAGTTGAAAGAAACGGCAATGTAAAAGACGTTCCATTCAAGGCAATTCCTTATTCTACATGGAACAACCGCGGTGCTGACCAGATGGCCGTATGGATTCCCGAAACAGCCGAGTGCGCTCGTCCTACTCCGGAACCTACCATCGCCAGCAAAGCACGTACTTTGATGATACAAGCCCCCATACAGAAAGACGCTCCTGAATCGGCTTCAGTGGAAACATGGGCATGGGGGGTAAATGACCAATGGGAACCCAAACGTTCATCGGATATCTCGAAACCTTACCACTATTGGTGGCTGAAGAACGGTACTGTCGAAACACTGGCTTATGAATTCGACCAGCCTTATACCGTATCGAACGTACAAGTGTATTGGTTGGATTTTGACCATTATGACGGAGATTTCCGTGTGCCGGAAAGCTGGAAACTATATTATAAAGAAGGCGAAAGTTGGAAAGAGGTAGAGGCGTTAACTGAATATACTGTAAAAAAAGATTGCTATAATAGTTTGGATTTCAAC
>NZ_JBCOCI010000146.1:0-5114 GCF_040929485.1 Phocaeicola sp. RTP21198st1_B8_RTP21198_201120
AGCTACCATCTATGATGCGGTGGTCAACCCCAAGACACGAAAGAGTCTGACCTCGGAACTTTCTGAAATAGATGCTAGAATATCAGGGAAAAAAGAATACTCTGTCGGAAAAAATATTATAAATCCATCGAATCTGACAGATGGATATTATTTGTGGCAAGACGGAAGTTTAAAACAGCTCTCCTCATATTGCGTAACAGTCTACATCTCCATAGAAGGCAATACACAATATCATATTAGTAAGACAGGTGTTGGTGGAGCATATCACGTTATCTTTGACGATAATTTAAAAGTATTGACTGCAATTAAGGACGGAACTGTTATCACCCCTGAAAATGCAGCTTATATAAGACTGTCAATATCTAAATCTCAGTTGGGTGCAGCGCAGATGGAGCTTGGAGATGTGGCAACATCCTATGAGCCTTTTACCGACAACTATGATAACGAGCAGAAGTTTGTGAGGCTTGAAACACAAATGGCGGCTGATAAGACAGAACTTGAAACACAAATGGCGGATAAGAAAAGTGTTTCGTTGGGTAAGAACTTATTTAACAAATTAACCGTAAAGAATGGGTATTATATTGATGCCTCAGGTAATTTAAAAACGAATTCGACCCTGTCTTTATCTCACTATATCAAAGTCAATCCAAATACATCATATTATATCCAAAATACGAATACGGGCGGTGCATCAAATGTCTGGTTTGACAAAGAATTTAATGCGATAGAAGAAGCGGCCAAATCAGGCGTGACTACCTCACCGTCAAACGCTGCTTACATCAGATTAAGCATATCAACTGCTGTCATTGATAATGCAATGTTCTTTGAGGGCGGCACTGCAACACCCTATGAGTCATATACAGAGAATTATGATAATGAGCAAAGGTTTGCGAAACAAGAAAAGGAGATAAATAATACTAATGCAACATTAGATACATTACAGAGTCAAATGCCTAAAGTGGTGGTCGGAAAAAACTTATTTGATCCGGATAAGGCAGGTAATGGATTTTTGCGTCAGAATGGAACAATTGCTAATAGTACCACTTATGTGACGTCCGATTATATAGCCGTAGAGGGGGAGAGGATGATAACAGCTCATCCCCTTGCTTTGGGACCAATTTATTTCAGTCAATACGATTCGGATAAGACATTCATAACTTCCACTCAAAATAAACAGACCTTAACCATTACACTGGAGAGTAATACAGCCTATGTCAGAGCGACATTCTTAGCTTCAAATTACAAGACAGAAGGACAGATTGAGTATGGTTCAACCGCAACTGAATACGAGCCTTTTCATTATGTAATTAGCGAGGAAAGTTTACCCGAAGGCATAGGCAGCGGAACGACACAGGATGAAGTTAAGCAAATTATAAATGAAGAAGTTTTCCCGGCAAAATTAGTATTGCCGTCCAGTTTGTATTTCAAAGCCAATCGGCAAAATAATTTATATTATAAGCAGGCTATAAAGTGCTCATGTCATGATAACTTTGATTTCTCAGTGTCAAACGCCACATTAAAGGTTTTCGACAGGCAATTGTCAGGGGTCCCCGTAGCTGCATCTGTTTTTAATAATAAGCTTACGCTTCGAAAATTTGGAAAATTGTTGCAAGAACTGCAAATCAAATTTAATATACTTGCCAATCCTTCATCCCATAAGACAGTTAAGATATTGGATAGTGGGGATAGTATATCTGATCTGGGTGGCTGGCAAGTTGAATTGAAAAATTTGCTTGAAGAAGATAATGTTACGGTTGAATATATCGGAACCATGATTAACCGCACTAAAACTACCGGTTCCAGTTATGCCGAAGATATTTGGGGTGAGGTACAGAGTGGTGGGAACATGTCCTTTATCACGGAACCCAAAGGGGCAGCAAAGATATTGACCGTTTCGGGGATTACAGAATTACCGGTTACAGGCTATCCCGGTACATCTTACTTGGATGGGAATAGTATATCTTGGGTAGTGAGAGGATTCAGACTGACAGCAGGGAGTGATGGTAAATATAGCGGAAAACTAAAATTGGGGAAATTCAGTTCAGACCCTAATTATGGTGATGGTACGGAAGATGATACGTCAGGAACAGGGAATTTCCCGTCAGGCGGTACAATCACAAAAACACAATCCGCTAATGGTAACACTTTGGCCGGTGATGCAACGATTACATACACATCTGCGGATGATGCGAGGTATAATCCGTTCTGGAATCCGTCAACTGATGAGTTGGATTTCAAATACTACTTCGATTATTGGGGATTTGATGCTCCTGACATCTTCATTCTCCAGTGGGGATACAACGAGGTAAAGTCTTATGAGGACGTAAATTCAGAAAGTGTACAGACTGCCAGATTACGTGCGAAACAAATTATTGATAAATTTCACAACCAGTATCCGGATACTAAATTCGTTTTTGGATTAGAGGTTTATGGTGCTGAACTTATGACTTTTTCGGGCGCTAGTAATAACAACAACAGCCCTAAGAAATATAGTGTATTGTCATTTGCCGAAGAAATCATATCACTGTTTGAAGGAAACGATGATACAGGTAATCCTTATAGCGACTATGTTACTCTTGTTCCTGTTTATGCGATGATGGACAATATATATGGATATGGCTCACTTTCTGAAAAATCACTATGTGACTTATACGGTGCAACTACGACAGTTCTACAAAATGGAAGAGACGGGGTTCATCCGAGTTATGATAGCGGTGGATTGCGTGAAATAGGAAGAGCGTATGAACCGGTTGTATTAGCTATTATAAATCTGTAGAATAACTCGGAAAATTATCAGTAACACTCAAAACATATATTTATGATACAAAAATTAATCATCAAAATAATGAATCATTTGTCCGTAGAAGTACATCCGGATGCGGAATGGTTTTAAACATAAGGGCTGACCTACACCAAGTTCAGCCCTTACATCATAGTTGATGGATTACTCTACTATTAAATACTTTATACCTGATCTTACTAAAACATAAGCATTAGTAGGATATTCTGATTTCGCCAATAATCCATCTACTGCCTTACAGTAATCTCCATCTTTAGGAAGATAGTTCTCTGAAACAAGAATATTATTTATTTCATACATGATATTTTTGGCACAAATAACTTTCCCGTCTGAGCTGTTGAACATAGCAACAGATTCAATTTTACCATTAGCCTTATCCCCATATAGATTCACCAAATTACCGGCTAATATCGAACTTTCAGTTTTATATGTCTGTGCAATATCCGTTATTTCATTAAAATACAGAGTTGGTTTGGGAAAATAAACAATACTATTCCCCCAGCCACTAATTTTCATCTTTACACCTGATTCTTTTAAGGAACCATTAAATAACGTTGAAAGCCCATAGAACTTGTTACCTATAAACCTGTAATCTATAAAACTATTTGGGGATGGAATATTTTCCGAGGGCAACACATTGGTTGCATCGGAATAAAAATAGCACCCTTTAAACAGGATAAAATGTCTTCCATATCCCATACTGCCAAAATGTCCTCTCAAGCATGGATTTATACAATTAGTAAAAATCAGATTCATGTTAGATGCAATATCTATACCTATTGCTTGGGAACCATACGGCCAGCTATCCGCAGCCTCTCCATTATTCTTTCCACTGTCGAATTCCACATTGTCAAACCATAATTTATTAGATTCGCTTTCTTTAATGCCATTAACATGCACGGTATATCTTACATTTTTCCCAAAAATATAAAAGTTGTGGAAACTGCAATTCCTAGTTTTTTTTATCAACAATGGATGTAAATTAGATACAGGAGTTGGAAAACCACTGTCAGGCATATCACATATTATTTTTGTAGCCCTATTACCAACACCGAACAAATGAATATTTTGCCTGTCAACCATTTCTATATAACAGACATAGTTTTCCTTTGATTCTCCCGATAACGGATCTTCCGTTGCAAAATGATTAAATGATGATGTCCTGAACTCCCCTACAGCAAAAATATACCATTGTTTGTCTGTATCTTTTGGTATGGAATTTATGGCCCTCTGAATGGAATTTACATTGGCTTTATATCCTACAAATATATTAATCCCGTCCTCAATAGCTTGAAATTGATTCGCCGTTTCCTGATTGGCATAACAATAGATAATATTACTTTTATAAACAATTCCATCAAGTCTATCTGTTATCTCCTTTATACTATCTTCGAAACCAGGCAATGATTCAGGTGAAATCTGAATATCAGGACTTAATTTTTTTCCTCCCCCCTCTATTCTCTTGACACTTGGAGTGCCTTCCAAATCATAGGCATTGCTTAATGTCCAAAGTATATAATTAAATGAGCCATCACAATAAATTTCATATTTTTTTGTCTCTGGTGAAGCCTCATTGATTAAGACTTCTGTTATTTTTCTTTCTACGGTTTTGGCAATTCTAAATACTGTTTGATTACTGACATTTGAAGAATCCAGTTTATACCTCAATCCTTTTGCCACAGGTATTCTTACAGACCAGTATCTTGCAGCAGTACCCAGTGTGCCTCCAGATGATATATAATCCTTAGACAAATAAGTGCTGTTGTAGATTTCTTCTTCTATCCCGCTTTCGGTTGTAATAATATTTGATACCTCTTCCTTTAAGCTTGTAAAGGATTTGTTTGTCTCAGTAATCTTGTCATTTAATTCTTCTATTGACGAGTCTAATATTACAAATTCAACAGATTCAGATTTTGTTAATGTAAAGTAAGCGGTAATGGCAGATTCCGGAGCCTCAATTACAGATTTTTCCCCAACAAATGTTTGGCTTGCTTTTAGCAAAATCCTATCGGATTCATCAACAAAAACATAGGCCCTAGCTTGTACAGAAACGCACTTTCCAGTAATCAGAAATCGATCTCCGGCTTTACATTCTAATTTTGTTGCTATGAATGTCGCATTGTTTGTGATTTTTTCTATACTTGATGCTATTTCTCCTTGATTACCATATACAATATAGGCCGTACTTTGATCAAAATTATCAATAATATTTTCTCCCTTTTTTTGATTAATAATATCCATTTTTAACTCGGAAAGTTCTGCTGTAAGACTCTTGCGTGTCTTGGGGTTGACCACAGCATCATAGATGGTAGCC
>NZ_JBCOCI010000147.1:0-5064 GCF_040929485.1 Phocaeicola sp. RTP21198st1_B8_RTP21198_201120
GTAACGGATATAAAATTCTTTCTTTTCAGACTTACAAAGCTGTATGCTTAATCCCCCAGGTTTATCGGGTGAGCCATCATCACTCAAGTGGAAATGGTTGGAAGCATGGGCGAGACAGGCGGAGTGGCCATTCACGGAACAAGCCCTACGATACTGTATGAGAACAACAGAACACTCGATTCTTGGATGGATCAGTCTCTCTCTACCATAATAAAGGAGGTGACGCAGGAGTATGGAAAGGTCAATCTGGTTTCCAATCCCAAGTATGCAACGCCCATACCCTACATGGCGCAGTATAACGAGAGTGTCTTTGACTTTATGAATCGCCTTTCGGCTCTTTATGGGGAGTGGTTCTATTATGACGGGACGAAAGTGTATTTCGGCAAGCCTGACAGGGACAATACGGAGAAGATTGTTTATGACATGGATTTGGAGGAGGTACGTCTGGTTGCCAATCTGGTACCGGGTAAATCCGCAAGATACGATTATGTAGCGCAGGAGAACAAACAGCATAATGCGGATACGCCTGCCAAACCGGATGGCATGAACGACCTTCAGTCTATTGCACACAGCTGCTCTGAGAAGGCATATACCGCAAAAACGACCTCGGCTGCCGACCCCCATGTAACGGACAAGGCGGAACTGGACGAACAGATGAGGATTGTAAAGAATGCGTCTGGTGCCAATCTTCTGAACATCAAAGGCATAGGAAAGACTTGCCGGATAAGAATTGGTGAAATCATCGATGTTTCTTTCCCTGACAGGATGAAACTGCCTCCTTTAGGCAAGTTCCGTATTGTCGGGATTGAGCATGAGGTACGCCGTGACGGACATTACTCCAATAGTTTTGTCGGTGTGCCGGACGGTACGGTACATATTCCTGTTCCCGATGTGAAGCGGCCGTTGGCGTTGCCGGAACTGGCTACGGTGAAGGAAAACAACGACGACAAGGGACAGGGACGTGTGAAAGTGGCTTTCGACTGGCAGAAAAACGGCAAGACAACCAATTGGATCAGGGTGCAGACTCCTAATGCGGGAGTAAGTGGTGCGGTTCCCAAGAATCGCGGATGGGTATTTGTTCCGGAAGTCGGCGATCAGGTTATGGTAAGCTACGAGCATGGCAACCCGGACCGCCCCTATGTTACGGGATCGGTGTTCCATTCCGGTTCAGGTAAAGGAGGGGACAAGGACAACAAGGTCAAGAGCATTATCACACGCAGCGGCAATGCCATCGTTTTCGATGATGAAACGGGAAGCATCGTTATTACCGACCAGACGGGAAAACAGCTGATCATGTTGGATGGCACGGATGCCATTACCGTCATGGCGAAAAAGAGCATTACCCTTACCAACGAGGCGGAATCGGTCATCGTAATGGATGATAAGTCGATAGGCTTGCAGGCCGATACCATTGCTCTCGAAGGCAGGAAAAGTGTAACATTGCTGTCCGGCAACGAATGTATGGTACTCAGCAGCGAAAAGAGTATAATTAGCAGCAGCGGTACCAATATTAAACAGGAGGCGGAAAAGGATTACGATGTTGCTGCAAAGAACGGAACGGTCAACGGTGTAAATCTGATGATAGAGGGAAAGGGAAACGTAACGGTTTCGGGAGGAATAGTAAAGTTTAACTCATAATTCGGTTGGCCATGGGAGCATCTGCATCTGTGATACAGGAATATTACAAAGCGGTCGATTACTGGGCGGACATAGTCGGCAACAGGGACTGGAAACTGTCTGTATGGATTGTCGGGCAGAACGATGTGGACTTGGTGGACAGGTTTCTGGAAATAGAACGTTCTCCGGTAGGGCAGTTCGATGACATATTCTTTCGTTTTGATACGCCGTACAGGGGGGATGACGAGGAATACACCGAACAGCTCTGGCAGGAATATGCGGGTTGGTTTTCAGAAAAGGTTGAGGAGAAGTATGATATTCTCAGGGCTCTGAGGCACGACGGGTTGCTGAAGGAAGAATACATTCCTGATGTGTCGGTTGAGCATACGGCGGGCAACTTGTGGAGAGAGATGTTGCGTTTCAAGGCATGTATCTCCCGGTTGGATGATGCCTTTTTCTGTCTGTACTTTCCTCCGGAACAGGAAAGGGGGTATTCCCGGACAGGATGGTTCGGCAATGTGCTGAAAGAAGGTGTCCCGCAGGGAATCCGGATGACAACCATTGACTTGAAAAAGAACAGGAGTATCCGGCTGGGTGAGTCTCGGGAAGTGGTTTGCATACGCCCGCAGTTCGATATGGCGGCGGCTTTGCATAACCGGATGGCACGGTCTGATAGCGGTAACGACCTGATTGCACCTGAAAATCGGTTCAAGCAGCAGGTTACGGTTGTCATGGATTCTACACAAAAGCAGGATTGGAAATTATTGGACAGGGAAATCCGAAAACTGTTGGATATTGCACAGGAAATAAAGGATACGAATATCCGGATTTCCGCTCTGCTTATCGCATCCGAGGCATGTTATGCTATCAGGGAATATAAGCATAGCATGAAATACAGCGACGAAACCGTCCGGGAGGCGGAAAAGGCGATGCAGGGCGGTGAAACGGCAGGATATAGTTATTGGAAAATGGCTGTTTCCATGAAAGCGGCCATTCTGACAGCCGGGAAAAAACGGGAGGAAGCGGTTGCCTTGTATGACATGATGGCTAAAAAAGCCGTCATGCAAAAGGACCCTTATTATGTCATGGAAGGCTATCGCATGTGTGGTTTCCTGCGCTATGAGGATGGAAAGATGGAACAGGCTTTCGAATATTTTTTGCTTGCCCTGGCAGGAGGCAGCTACCTTTCTGCCGAAATCAGGCGGAGTTCCACGTTCGTTTATGCGGCGTATCTGGCTCTTCATACGGGAAGGCTGGTTCGTGCTCCGATTGATGTCGGGATATTGGAACGGCAGCTCTGCGAATGGATTGGGGAGGATTGGAAGGAACTGGTGGACAATCCGGATATGCAGCAGGCGAAGGCCAGAAGAAGGGGAAGTTTTTTCAGTTGAGCGAGATTTAATTAATATATATTTTAAATTTAAAATTGAATAAGTATGGATCTTGGTAATTATGGAATCGGCGGAAACGAAGTGAAGATTGACGCTTCCGAAGGTATTGCGGAAATTCCACAAAATCGAACCTTATTGGTGGAACAGCTGACGAAGGATGAGCCGGTGGCTCCCGAAGTGGTTGCCGGTCTGACCAACATTGACGAAGTCTTTGCACATTTCCGGCCGGAAATAGATATCGAGTTCGCGGATGCGGACGGTGCTCCCGTAGAGGAAAATTTCCGTTTCCACAATGTCGGTGATTTTTCTGTCAGGAAAATGACGGAACAGAGTTCATTCTTGTCCGGCCTGAATGCGGAAAAGCAGTTTGCGGACAGGATGGAGAAGTCGTTGCGTTCCAACAAGGTGCTGCAACGGGTGCTGGAAAATCCGGAGACACGTGGAGCGTTTGTCAATGCGATTTCTGCCATTTTGGACGATTTGAAGAACAATGAGAAGTCTAACCCCACTAATGAATGATAGTTATGAGCGAACAGAATACACAAAGAGAAGCAGCCGTACAGCAGCAACAGGCTGTGGCGCAGTCCAGAAATCTGAACGCTGAATTGCAGATTTTGGCTAAGTTTGGCGGTTTCAATGTCTTGGAATCTTCCGTGGACGGCATACAGAACATGAATCCGGAGCGTAAGGCACGGCGGAACATATTCCTTTCCGACCCCGAACGGGCGGCTGAGCGCAAGGAGCTGGAAAAACGGCTTGAGATGTGGGTCGATATGTTGAAAGGCAACAAATCCATCAGCGAGATGGTGGAACTGTGCCAGAAGAAGTCTGCGGCGGTGTCCGGTCTGCTATCCCAGAACCAGCTGAAAGCGGTGGAAGAGGTCAGGCAGTTGGAGAAGTCCTACCGCACGGTCATGCTCTTCTACAAGAATACGGATTCCGACAAGATCAAGAATATCTCCATAGTGAACGCTTCGATGAGCCAGCTTACCGATTTGGACAACTCCTTCTTTATCGATGCCATTGCAAACGAGCTTCGTGCGAATTATGACCGTTTGGACTTGCGTACCAACTATTCCCTGCTGGTTATCCCGGGATATTTGGGTTCCAACAAGGTTGTTGAAAAATGGGCAAAGATTGCGCATGACAACAAGGTGATGATTTACACGGATTTCGCTGATCTGGAAAAACCGGATGATGTCATTGAAATGTTCTTTGATTCCAATCTTTCGGGAGGCGATGTGTACAAGTCCAACGTATGTATGACCTGCAACTATCTGGTAGGACGGGGACGCTATGCGGAACTGGGCGAAACCGAAGACTTGCTGATTCCTCCTTCTGCGGCATTGGCCGGCAGTGTGTACAAGACGGTAATGGCACAGGTTACCGCCGGTAAGAAGTATGGTTCCATGAGCGAGGTGGACGGGGTTGCCTTCAACCTGAAAAAAAGCGAGATTTCCGAAATCGAGAAGATTGGCCTGATTCCGATGGTGAAGGAATACGGCAAGGTAATGGCTTTCTCTGCCAAGACATTGTTCAACGGGGACAACTTGGGATTGCAGACCTATTCCGTAGTCCGTGTGTTCGATTGGGTAACGAAAGTGCTGATGGATTTCCTCAACCGCCGTGCCTTTGAGAACTGGAACAGCAAGGCGGAAAGGGATTTGCGTGGTCAGATCAGCAAGTTTTTGGATAGCATACAGGGTCCCGGACGCTTGATTGAGAAATTCAAGATTCTTCGTTTCGAGCGCGATCCGAAGCAGAAAGACCGTATTTTCCTCGACATTCACCTGACTCCTTATTTCCCGGCAAAGAGTTTTGTCATCAAGCTGGAAGGTACAAAAGGGGATGACGAGAACGACTGGAACAGCGACTATGCACAGGATGCATAGGTAAGTCCTTGCAGGGACAGCCGGAGTGTGCCGGTTGTAACGCCCGGTTGTCTCTTTTTCACATTCTAAAAAATTCTCACCATGTCAGATGTGTTCAAGAATATAGCTGACGCCGCCGGTAGCAGCAGCGTCAGACGGGGCTTTGCCGACCTTTTTTCAGCCTC
>NZ_JBCOCI010000148.1:0-5011 GCF_040929485.1 Phocaeicola sp. RTP21198st1_B8_RTP21198_201120
CTATCATTGATTTTTGTACTTTTGGGCTATTCTTTTTGAATTTATTGAAGAAAGAAAGTGTTAAACTCAAAAAAATATCTTCTAAGAATATGGAAAATAAAATTCAGGAGCTTACCGATAAGATTTATCGTGAAGGTGTGGAAAAAGGAAATGAAGAAGCACAGCGACTTATTAGTAGTGCTCGCGATGAAGCAGCAAAGATTGTAGAGGATGCCCGTAAGGAAGCTGAGTCTATTCTCGCTGTGGCTCGGAAGTCAGCCAAGGAAACTGCCGAAAATACACAATCAGAAATTAAATTGTTTGCCGGACAAGCAGTAAATGCATTGAAGACCGAAATAGCTACCTTGTTGACCAATGAGGTAGTCAGTGAAAGTGTGAAAGGATTTGTGGCAGATAAGGAGTATCTGAATAAGTTTATTGTTTCATTAGCTGCCCAATGGTCTGCTAACGAATCTATCGTGATCTCTACCGCAGATGCCGAAGGACTTAAGAAATATTTTGCAGCGAACGCAAAAGCTTTGTTGGATAAAGGAGTGAGAATAGAAGAAGTGAACGGAACGAAATCACTTTTTACTATCTCACCAGCTGACGGCTCTTACAAAGTGAACTTCGGTGAAGAGGAATTTGAAAATTATTTCAAGGATTTCCTTCGTCCTCAATTAGTAGAAATGTTGTTTTAAAACGGGACTATGACAAATTATTATTGCCTGGTAGCCGGTTTGCCGGATCTTTCGTTGGAGGATGGCAAACTGAACTATACAGTGGCTAATTTTAAATCGGAAATCTATTCGGAATTATCGGAAAAGGATAGGAAGTTAATCGACTTGTTCTATTTGAAATTCGATAATGCTAACCTGTTGAAACTGTTGAAAGATAAGGAAGCTGCGACAGATTTTGAGGGGAATTATTCTCAGAATGAGTTGCTGGCGCTTATCAGTTCGGTGCGTGAAGGCGATGCTCCGGATAAGAGATACCCATCTTATCTTTATGAATTTATTACTGCTTATTTGGCTCTTTCCGCAGAGGAACTCTATCGTGCGGAAGATATGTTATCTGCCTGCTATTATGCGTATGCCATGAACTGCGGTAATCAATTTGTTTCCTCCTGGTTTGAATTTAATTTGAATATCAATAATATACTGGCTGCCTTAACTGCACGTAAATATAAAATGGACGTATCTCAGGTAGTAGTGGGCAAGACGGATGTGAGTGAGATGGTTCGTACATCGAATGCCCGAGATTTCGGTTTGTCCGAAATACTGGAATATTTTGAGCAGGTACTCCGTATCAGCGAAATTGAAGAATTAGTGGAAAGGGAAAAGAAGATAGATTTGTTGAAATGGAACTGGATGGAAGACGCTGTCTTTTTCAACTATTTTACTGTGGAGCGGATTTTCGTGTTTTTGTTGAAACTGGAAATGATTGGCCGTTGGATTTCTATGGATAAGGAAAAGGGAAGCGAACTGTTCCGTCAGATTATTGATAAATTGAAGGACGAGATACAGATTCCCGCAGAATTCAGATAATAAACAGATTAAAGATATATGGCAACAAAAGGAACTGTTAGTGGCGTAATAGCCAACATGGTTACTCTTACCGTTGACGGACCGGTGGCACAGAATGAGATTTGCTACATTCTGACTGGCGGAGACCGGTTGATGGCAGAGGTTATTAAGGTAGTAGGCAGCAATGTTTATGTGCAGGTGTTTGAAAGTACACGTGGATTGAAAGTGGGTGCTGAAGCCGAATTTACGGGACACATGCTTGAAGTGACTCTAGGTCCGGGTATGTTGTCTAAAAATTATGATGGTCTGCAAAACGACCTTGATAAAATGGACGGAGTATTCCTGAAACGCGGACAATACACCTATCCATTGGATAAAGAAAGAGTGTGGCATTTTGTACCGTTGGTGAAGGTGGGTGATGAAGTTGGTCCATCGGCTTGGTTGGGACAGGTGGATGAGAACTTCCAGCCATTGAAAATTATGGTACCATTTCAGTTGACAGGTACTTATGGAGTAAAATCTATTGTTCCTGAAGGTGATTATACTATTGAGGATACTGTAGTGGTTCTGACGGACAGAGAAGGTAAAGATATTCCGGTAAACATGATTCAGAAGTGGCCGGTAAAAAAGGCAATGACTAATTATAAGGAAAAGCCGCGTCCTTATAAATTATTGGAAACCGGTGTCCGTGTTATTGATACGGTTAACCCCATTGTAGAGGGGGGAACGGGATTTATTCCCGGTCCGTTCGGTACAGGGAAAACAGTGCTTCAGCATGCCATCTCCAAGCAGGCGGAAGCGGATATCGTAATTATCGCTGCTTGTGGTGAACGTGCGAATGAGGTGGTGGAAATCTTTACGGAGTTCCCCGAACTGGTAGATCCGCATACAGGACGTAAGCTGATGGAACGTACTATCATTATTGCCAATACCTCGAACATGCCGGTGGCTGCCCGTGAAGCGTCTGTGTACACGGCTATGACCATTTCTGAATATTATCGTGCTATGGGGTTGAAAGTCTTGCTGATGGCAGATTCTACTTCCCGTTGGGCGCAGGCCTTGCGTGAGATGTCCAACCGTATGGAAGAGTTGCCTGGTCCGGATGCATTCCCGATGGATATCTCGGCTATTATCTCCAACTTCTACGGACGTGCGGGATATGTGCATCTGAATAATGGTGAAACCGGTTCTATTACTTTTATCGGTACTGTATCTCCAGCAGGTGGTAACTTGAAGGAACCTGTAACGGAGAACACCAAAAAGGTGGCCCGTTGCTTTTATGCCTTGGAGCAGGAACGTGCCGACAGGAAGCGTTATCCGGCTGTGAACCCGATTGACTCTTATTCAAAATATCTGGAATATCCGGAATTTGAGGAATATATCGCCAAACGTATTAATGGTGAATGGATTGGTAAGGTGAACGAAATCAAGACAAGATTGTTGCGTGGTAAGGAAATTGCTGAACAGATTAATATTTTGGGTGATGATGGTGTACCTGTAGAATATCATGTAATCTTTTGGAAATCAGAGTTGATTGATTTTGTGATTCTGCAACAGGATGCTTTTGATGAAGTGGATTCAGTGACTCCGATGGAACGTCAGGAAGAGATCTTGAATATGGTAATCGACATTTGTCATACGGAATTCAAGTTTGATACTTTTATTGAGGTGATGGATTATTTCAAGAAGATGATCAACCTTTGCAAACAGATGAACTATGCTAAATATAAATCTGAGCAGTATGAGGATTTTAAGAAGCAGTTACAGGAATTGGTTGCCGAGAGAAGTGTCTGATTTTAATTTTTAATTTTAATTTATAATGAGTAGAGATGGCAACAAAAGCATTTCAAAAGATATATACTAAGATTAGCCAGATTACCAAGGCAACCTGTTCGCTGAAAGCGTCAGGAGTAGGCTATGATGAGTTGGCAATGGTTAATGGGAAATTAGCCCAGGTGGTAAAAATCATGGGTGATGAAGTGACTTTGCAGGTGTTCGAAGGTACGGAAGGTATTCCGACCAATGCTGAAGTCGTATTCTTGGGCAAGTCGCCTACACTGAAAGTGAGCGAGCAGTTGGCCGGACGTTTCTTCAACGCTTTTGGTGATCCGATTGATGGGGGACCAGAAATTGAGGGACAGGAAGTGCCTATCGGCGGTCCGTCTGTGAATCCGGTTCGCCGTAAACAGCCGTCGGAACTGATTGCGACTGGTATTGCTGGTATCGATTTGAACAATACGTTGGTATCAGGACAGAAGATTCCTTTTTTTGCTGACCCTGACCAACCGTTTAATCAAGTGATGGCCAATGTGGCATTGCGTGCCGAAACCGATAAGATTATTTTGGGCGGTATGGGTATGACTAATGACGACTACCTGTATTTTAAGAATGTATTTTCTAATGCCGGTGCACTCGACCGTATTATCAGTTTCGTGAATACTACGGAGAATCCTCCGGTAGAACGTCTGTTGATTCCGGATATGGCGCTGACAGCTGCTGAATATTTTGCAGTGGAACATAATCAGAAAGTGTTGGTGTTGCTGACTGACATGACCAGTTATGCTGATGCGTTAGCTATTGTGTCTAACCGTATGGATCAGATTCCTTCCAAGGACTCTATGCCGGGATCTCTTTATTCGGATTTGGCGAAGATTTATGAAAAAGCGGTACAATTCCCCGCAGGTGGTTCAATCACTATTATTGCGGTAACTACCTTGAGTGGCGGTGATATTACGCATGCCGTTCCTGATAACACGGGTTATATCACTGAAGGTCAGCTGTTCCTACGTCGCGATAGTGATATCGGTAAGGTTATTGTGGACCCGTTCCGTTCGTTGTCTCGTTTGAAACAGTTGGTGAGTGGTAAAAAAACTCGTAAGGATCATCCTCAGGTGATGAATGCTGCCGTACGTTTGTATGCCGATGCCGCCAATGCCAAGACTAAGATGGAAAATGGTTTTGACTTGACTAATTATGATGAACGTACTTTGGCATTCGCTAAAGATTACGCAAATCAGTTACTCGCCATTGACGTGAATCTGGATACTACTGAAATGCTGGATGTTACATGGGGATTGTTCAGCAAATACTTTAAGCCGGAAGAAGTCAATATAAAGAAAGAATTGGTTGACCAGCATTGGAAAAAACAATAAATTAATGAAGAAACATGGCAATAAAGTTTCAATATAACAAGACCTCGCTACAACAGCTTGAGAAGCAGCTCAAGGTCCGTGTGCGTACGCTTCCTATTATTAAAAATAAGGAAAGTGCTCTCCGCATGGAAGTAAAGAGATGCAAGACAGAAGCTGCCGGGTTGGAGGAAAGGCTTGAAAAACAGATTCAGGCATACGAGGCCATGTTCGCACTTTGGAATGAATTTGATGCTTCATTAATAAAAGTGAGTGATGTTCATTTGGGTATAAAGAAGATTGCCGGTGTACGAGTTCCCTTGTTGGAAAACGTAGACTTTGACATTCGTCCTTACAGTCTGTTCAACAGCCCGAAAT
>NZ_JBCOCI010000149.1:0-4802 GCF_040929485.1 Phocaeicola sp. RTP21198st1_B8_RTP21198_201120
TTCTCCTTTTTCGGTCTCATTTTGACTTCTTTCCATCCGGCTGTATTCGTGAGTCACTTCTTTGATATGATGATTCTCAAAACGGTAGACAACTCCCGGATATTCCGACAAGAGATGCAGATTATGGGTGGTCATCATGATGGCGGAGCCTGTAGCACAAATGGATTTCAGAAGTTCTACAATTTTGCGCCCTGTTTCCGTGTCCAGGTTACCCGTCGGCTCATCGGCCAGAATAATGTCCGGCCGGTTTAGGATGGCACGGGCGATAACAATGCGTTGTTGTTCGCCACCCGATAGTTCGTTGGGCATTTTGTATCCTTTACCGGTCATTCCCACTTGGTCCAGTACTTCTTCAATGCGTGCTTTGATGGTTGCTTTGTTTGTCCATCCGGTGGCGCGCAATACAAAACTGAGGTTAGCGTGTACGGTGCGGTCTGTCAGTAACTGAAAATCTTGAAAGACAATGCCTAAACGGCGGCGCAGTTCGGGAATATGCTTCCGCTTGATGTTAGTCATGTTGTAGCCTAGCACCTCGGCTTCTCCTGACTGTATATCCAGCTCACCGTAAATTGTTTTCAGTAATGAGGTCTTTCCGGAACCGACTTTCCCAATGAGGTAAACAAATTCACCCTTGTTCAGTTCCAGGTTTACATCTTCCAATACGCCTAATTCTTGTTGGTTGATATATACGTTTTTATATCGAATGAGAGCTTCGTCCATCATTTTAGTGTTTTTTCCACGTAGCGCTATGACGTTCTTTCAATTCACGGGCAAGGTCCTCGATGCGATAGCCTTTTGAGGTGAGCAGTACAATCATGTGGTATATCAGATCGGCTCCTTCGTAGATAAGGCGTTCGTCGGTTCCGTTACAAGCTTCGATAACCGTTTCCACGGCTTCTTCACCTACTTTCTGTGCCATTTTGTTGATACCGGATTCGAACAGGCTGGTGGTGTAAGAGCCTGCGGGCATTTCCTCATGACGTTTGTCAATGAAATCTTGTAATTCCTTTAGGAACATGATGTCTTCTTTGTTTTCTTCTCCCCAGCAAGTATCTGTTCCGGTGTGACATACAGGACCTGCCGGATTTACTTTGATCAGCAGGGTATCCTTGTCACAGTCTTCTTTTATAGAAACAACATTCAGGAAATTCCCGCTTTCTTCACCTTTTGTCCACAGGCGGTTCTTGGTACGGCTGAAGAAAGTTACTTTACCAGTTTCCATTGTTTTTCGGTATGCTTCTTCATTCATAAACCCTAACATCAGTACTTTGTTGGTGCTGTTGTCTTGTATGATGGCGGGGATCAACCCGTTCATTTTTTCAAAATTCAAATCCATTTTTCTATATTTTTATTGTTATATTATCGGTGTTGTATAGAACTTGTTTAAAATTTCATCAGCATCGTCATTCAGAGTGGAATGAGGACCTGAAGGTCGTTTGCCAGTCTTTCACCCTGTCTGGGATGGTAATGGAAACAGATTTAGATGCAATTAAAAACAGAGTTATAACCTCACATTAATTCCTTGCTCGCAAAGATACTGTTTTAATTCGGGAATTTTAATCTCTCCGAAATGAAAAACGCTGGCTGCTAATGCTGCATCTGCTTTCCCTTTTGCAAATGTATCGCGGAAATGTTCCATGCATCCGGCGCCTCCAGATGCGATGACGGGAATTGTCAGTAAATCGGCCAGGGTGGAGAGGGCTTCGTTGGCATATCCGTTTTTCACTCCGTCATGGTTCATGCTCGTGAAGAGAATTTCTCCTGCCCCGCGGTTGTTCACTTCTTTAGCCCAGTCAAACAGGTACTTGTCGGTTTCAATCCGGCCACCGTTCAGATAGCATTTCCAGCCAGTTTCGGTCTGCTTGGCGTCAATGGCTACCACACAAACTTGTGAACCGAAATGTTTGGCAATCTTGTCTACCAAATCCGGATTACGGATGGCTGATGAATTGATAGAAACTTTGTCAGCTCCCGCGTTCAATAGCCGGTCTACATCGTTCAGTTCGTTTATACCTCCTCCTACAGTAAAGGGGATATTGATATTAGCCGCCACCCGTTTTACCAAATCGGTAAAGGTTTTGCGTCCTTCATGGCTGGCAGTGATGTCAAGAAAGACCAGCTCGTCAGCTCCCTGTTCACTGTAGGTATGCCCCAGTTCTACCGGATCACCTGCTTGACGTAAGTTTACGAAATTGGTTCCTTTTACGGTCTGCCCGTCTTTGATGTCCAGGCAAGGTATGATTCTTTTTGCTAACATAATTTGTTCTTACATGAAACGGTTTAAGTCTTTCAATGTAATTTTTCCCTCGTATAACGCCTTGCCGAAAACAACAGCCGGGACTTTGGCTATTTCCAGGTCGATAATATCCTGTATACAGCTTACTCCTCCGCTGGCTATCAGATGCATATCCGGGAACTCCTTCAGGATTTGCTGGTATAGTTCCACGGAAGGCCCTTGCAACATTCCGTCACGGCTGATGTCGGTACACAACACCTTGAAAACTCCTTCTTTAGTATAATCTTTCAAAAAAGGGATCAACTGCTGCTGACTTTCCTCTTTCCAGCCATTGACAGAAATTTTATTCTTCTTTACATCAGCTCCCAGAATGATTTTCTCGTTTCCGTATTGTTCCAGCCATTTTTTGAAAAGTCTGGGATTTTTCACGGCTACGCTGCCCAGAGTTACCATTTGTGCGCCATTATCGAAAGCGATGACTAGATCCTCGTCTGTCTTTATCCCTCCTCCAAAATCAATGACCAGAGAAGTACGGCTGGCGATTTGGTCCAGTACACGGTAATTCACAACATGGCGTGAGGCTGCTCCATCCAAATCGACAATGTGCAGACGATGAATCCCATGAGCTTCAAATTCTTTGGCAACCTCAACCGGGTTTTCGTTATATACTTTCTGTGTGCTATAATCTCCTTGAGAAAGACGGACGCATTTGCCATCAATAATGTCGATGGCAGGAATTAACTCTATCATATCTATTTCTTCTTATACATTATTATATATAATGTAATGGTTCACAATTCTAAAAAGTTCCTCAGGATTCGTTCGCCCACGGCTCCACTCTTTTCGGGATGAAACTGTGTTGCATAAAAATTATCTTTGTGCAAGGCCGAACTGTAGGGGAGGATATAATCTGTTTGTGCTGCCGTAAACTCGTTCAGGGGCACATAGAAGCTATGTACGAAGTACACAAATTCTTCTTTGGTGAATCCTTTGAACAGGTCGCTGCGTACATGGGTCAGGGTGTTCCATCCCATATGGGGTACTTTGTCTTCATGCCGGGTGGGGCTGAACAACTTTACATCAGTATCAAAGATGCCCAAGCAATCGGCATTTCCTTCTTCGGAGTGCCGGCACATCAGCTGCATTCCCAGGCAGATACCTAGTACAGGTTGTTTTAAGTTTTTGATAACTTCATCCAGCCGGTTTTTCCGGAGATGGCTCATGGTTGTTTCGGCTTCGCCCACACCGGGGAAGATAACTTTGTCGGCACTCATCAATAGTTCCTTATCGGAAGTGATGGTTGCTTCTACTCCAAGGCGCTTCAATGCATAGTTTACGGAGTAGATGTTTCCTGCATTATATTTTACGACAGCAATTTTCATCAGCTAAAGATAACTGTTTTATTTTTATAAGCCAATACTTTTCGTTCAATATGTTTCTGAACAGCACGAGAAAGGACTATTTTTTCCAAGTCTTTACCTTTACTTACTAAATCCTGCACAGTGTCCTTGTGTGTGATGCGTACTACATCTTGCTCAATGATAGGACCGGCATCTAGTTCGGAGGTAACATAATGGCTGGTCGCACCAATGATTTTTACTCCTCGTTCAAACGCTGCATGATAAGGTTTTGCACCAACGAACGCAGGGAGGAAAGAGTGGTGTATGTTGATGATACGGTTGGGGTATGCTTCAATCATTTGTTCGGAAATCACTTGCATATAGCGTGCCAGTACAATGAAATTGATGTTATGTTGTTCCAACAGCTCCATTTCTGCTTTTTCCTGTTCCATTTTGTTCTCTTTGGTAATAGGGAAGAGATAGAATGGTATACCGAAGCGTTCTGCTACATGCTGCAGATCGGGATGGTTACTTATAATCAGCGGAATTTCCACATTCCATTCTCCGGCAGTGTAGCGTGCCAGCATATCGAACAGGCAATGGGACAGTTTGGAAACAAATATGGCCATTTTGGGTTTTACATCCGAGAAATAAAGACGGAATTTCATTTCATATTTTTGGGCATACAATGTTTCAAAATAATCTTCTATTTTATCTTTAGGAATAAAGAAATCCTTTATTTCCCATTCTATACGCATGAAAAATATATTTTCTACATGGTCCACATATTGGTCTAAGTAGACAATATTACCTCTGTTAATTGTAATAAAGTTTGTGACTTCTGCCAAAATGCCTGGTTGGTCTGGGCAGTGCAACAATAATTTTGCAGTTGTATTCATCTTTTTCCCTAATTTTCGATTTTAATCTATTGAGTGCACAAAAATAGCGAATTATTGCTAATGAGCTAAATTTTATAACAAGAAGTTTGTTGAAAAGATTAAAATAATAACAATATCGTAATTTTTAGGATGGGAAGGTAAAGGGAGTCGGAGAATATTTTTTTAATGGTTTTTGCCAAAATGCTTGCAGATTTAAAAATAATGCGTACCTTTGCACCCACAATCGAGAGAGAAAGTATCGGAAGAAAGATTATTAAAATTATTGGTGCGTTAGTTCAGTTGGTTAGAATACATGCCTGTCACGCATGGGGTCACGGGTTCGAGTCC
>NZ_JBCOCI010000150.1:0-4583 GCF_040929485.1 Phocaeicola sp. RTP21198st1_B8_RTP21198_201120
CTCTCATAGTCTTCAACAATCAGTTTCCCCCATGATTGGCTGTTATGTAAAGGATGTACATTAGCCAAACAAAGCTCACCGTTATCTAAGTATAACGTTAAATACGCCCTTCTGCTCTTAATAATAGAAGTAATGTCTCTGTCATTTTCGTAAGCGTTAATAATACTAAGTCGACACAATTCCTGTTGATTAGTATTATTGCTTTTTAATTGAACTCCAAAGAAATGCCAAGACCCTGTGTCTCCTTCAATTATATCCAATTCTTCTGTGTTTTCAGGTATAGCCTCAAAAATTGCAGAAAATTCAATTTCTTGCCCTGGGTGACATACCGTTTGTCCATCTTTATTGGCTATTCCATTAGTAAATAAAAGTTTATACTTCATATTCTTTACCTTTAAATACATAGAGTTGTTTCCATCTTTAGGGAGTGATAAATAGATATAACGTGAATTACTCTCATTAGACCTGTACAGGAAATCCACTTGTGTATGTGCACTCAATATCGTTATTTTCTTTATAAAAATATTATTTTGAGATGCATGTTTTACGTTAGGAAATACAATATCTTTAGAATATGAATAGGTACATTGCCATATTGCTAATATGAATGTTATGACTGGTAGAATTTTTCTCATAAATATAAAAATTGGTATTCTTTAATAGAAATGGATTATGATTGTTTTTCAAAATTGGCAACATTGCTTAATAAGCCTTGCTACAGTAGGTATAATTATATATCTGTTTCCATATTATTCAACACATTTATGTACCCTGTTCCCTTTAGATACTGTTATACAATAAAAAAGGTGTGGAACGTATTGTCTTATCTCATTCTCTGGCTCTCGCATTGCCTTTGGTACGGATAAAACAATAGCCCACACCAATATTGACAATATCTAAAGCCTTAAAGATATAAGGTAGGTATATATCAAATGGTGTGGTGCTATTGCTATCATCTTCGTACCGTTATCAAATTTGCGAGATTTGAGAATGGAAGATAATTTCAATAACACCTTTCGTAATATGTCCTTTCAGACCTAACACATTAGGTATCTGAAATTGCCACAAAGTTACGAAAAGCGTTCGTAATAGCAAGAACTATTGTTTATTAAAAGTTGAGAGCTATCCCTTCTTTATAAATCCATGGTAGTGGAAAAATTCAAGACCACCCATATAAAAACTAAATCTCTGAATTTTTCCACCCCACCGATATTTCATGCTTATGGCTTTATAAACTGATTTTTTATCCGTTGAACGGTGGAAATACCAATACTTTGTAGCTTAGCTATATTTCTGATTGAATAGCCTTTTCTTAGTAAAGCAATGACTTCTTTATATTCCTCTTTTTTCTTATCATCCGTTTTGGTTGAACCTGTCTTTCTGCCAAGTTTACCACCTTTGGCAATATAATTTGCCCTACCACTATTCAAACGGTATTGGATATTGCTTCTTTCGATATTTGCCATTTCTGCAAGTACTGTCACCATGATAGACGCTATTGGATTAACTTCCCCATTTGGTTGCAAAGTATATAAGCCCAAGTTCTGTATGTAAACCGATACTTTCGATTCATGCAATATATCCAAAGAGCGAAGAACCTGTAATGTACTTCTTCCTAGTCTTGACAATTCAGATAAAAGTAGGATATTCACAGATTCACGTTTACAGTATTCCAGGCATTCCCCTAAAATCTGTCTTTCCTCTATTTTCTTTGCACCTGAAATATGCTCCTGGAATATATTCACAATTTCTATATCCTGTGAGATAGCATATTTCTTTAAATCCTCTATTTGTCTGCTCGTGTCCTGTCTGTCATTACTTGACGAAACACGAGCGTATATTACGGCTGTTTTCATTTTATTCTTTGATTAAATTGATAACATGAAAGAATGTGTTCAAACCACCTTTGCAGATTTATTTGAACACATTCCTGTTTTGAACACTAACGAGGTTTATTCGCTTCCTCAATATCCCATAAACCTATAAAAATCACAAGCCATATCAACGGCACACACGCACTAATCATAGCCAATACCACAAAAAAGAGCCAAACGAGTATCTTATAATAGAACATGATTCTTTATTTTACGTAGTTAATAAAATAGGAGAATACCCATTTCTGAATATTCCCCTGTTTAATCAATCAATAAACCACTTATATTTAGTGTCTCCATGCAAAGCGGCATTTATTCCCGTTGCTATTTCGGTTGCATTTACCGCTCTATCCAAGAATGAATCTATATAACTGCTCTTATTTGCTCCTGTCAATAGATTATACAATTTCCACATACTAATATCATTCCCCAAGCTCCCAAAATTCTTATCATTGATATATGCTTTTGCAACTGTATTTATTTGCGAATCAGTGATAAGCATTTTAGGAATATCTTTTTGATAACCTTGTGGTAATGATTGATAAAGTCTCATTCTCCCAAGTAATTGGCAAAATTGATGTTCTGTGAGATATGAGTTACCAAGTGTTTGCAACAAATGTAGATGTTTTGCAGGTTGATAACTCTGAAACATTTCCAATACTGCCCGATATAAATCTTTGGTATTAGTAACTTCCAAGCAACTAAGAAAACCGTCTGTTGATACACACAAATTTGTGCATACTTTACAGGTAAAGCCTGCAAATACTTTAAAGCGTTCTGCTCCCTTTTTACTATACAAATTTGTGTGATTATAAGCTCTCACACCACCAATAGTAAGAGTTAGCTTATTTCCGTTCACCGTTTCGTAAATCGTAGGAATCTGAATAATAAAAGCACATCTTTCGTAGTAGATAGTCTTGTCACTTTCAAGAAGTTGATTTGCAGGTTTGTGTATTGCTTCGGGGATTCTTCCCTTGATAATGTGACTTACACGAATATCGGGCTTATCAATGCTTTCACCACTGAAAAATGCATTTGCAGCGTCATAAACAGTATCAATAAATGCAGGGTGAGGAATTGTAAGCTCATTGTCTTTGGCAAATACGGGTGTAATACAATCTTCTTTTAAATGTTGCATTGTTACCTCTAGTGTATTAGCTTCCAAGAAATGAGGATTCTCTTTTTTAACTTTTGGTTGTTCTTCGATTATTACCGCTTCTTCTGCATACTCACCAAAGTTGTTTTCCTTTCTAACCTGTGGCACATTGCCAATAATTTGTAGATTTCTCATAACGAATAAAATTTTAAATGATTTATAAATTGATTACATGGATTGAAATATATTTCATTTCTCTCCAACTACTCTAGGGGGGCATAAAAGGGTACTCTTTTCACCCGTACGTAACTTTCAATTCAGTAAATCATAGGAGAAATAAGCTGATATATATTTAAGCTCCTATTTTTATAGGTAGGGGGTATTATATATAAAGTACCTATACTTTATTGCGTGCCTATGTATTACTATGCACTATAATAGAAAGGAGAGTATTATACTGCCATATAAAGATATGCTAAGTAGTAATATCAAAGAATGAGAATTATTTATTTTTTTACCTTGTTTATTATGAGTAACTTTGGGTATTCTTAAAAATCAAGAACTACCTGTTTGGCAATGGTTCAACTCCTTGAATTATATGTAAATCAAACAGGTCATATTTACATTTTCCCACACTTCCATTGGGAAAATTAACTCCCATATTTAAAATTGCGAACTGCTATATCCCTTGTATTAGACAAGAATTTAGAAGTTCCACAAAAAAAGCCGCATTTGACTGTTTTTAGACGTACAGTCGCTTGCGGCTATTTTTGTATTCAGTTGACTAGATAGAAGTCTTTGTACTTTTAAACTCTTAAAAATCGATTGTATAAGATGCAGATGTTGATGTATTAGAACTTCCAACATTATTGCTTTTACTTTCCTTTAGTGTAAAAGGTTCATCACCTTTACAGACATAAATATAAACAGTAGGCCATCCACCTCTAGCTGTAATATTTGTTCTAAATCCTTTAGAAACAGGGCCGTAAGTTTGCGACCAACTTCTCTGTTTACTAGTCGCAATAGTTTCACTTCCTTTGCCTGTTGAAACAGTAATGGATTCGAGATTATATTTCATCGCTCCTTTTGCTTCATATTTGACATAATAAACTGTGGAATCTTCACTTCTCTCTGAATCATCTTTATCACAACTCGCAAAACTAATAATGCAGAAAGACAATAAAAGTGTCTCTAATAAAAAACTTATTCTCATTTTACAAAAAAATAAATATTCGTACATCTATATAAGCATAAATCAACATTGCAAATATACATTTTTTTAGAAAATGTTGAATGTAAATTACTGTTTTTTCTTTCAATTGCACAAAGATTAGTTACAATACAAATTATATAAGCTTCATACATACATGAGCATTTCTGTAGCTTCTTGTCGCTTTGGCTCTATATTCAAAAGAGCTCTTTTAAAATACTCCCAATGCGGTTCTAGTGGGAGAGTTGGAAATCTTTTAGGGAAAAGAATATCTTTCATATAGGCTTCAAATCCCATAGGTGAATATTTCTTATCTTCAATAAGCTCTGCATTATACATACTCCACCAAGTCTGTATATTGGGGGTACACATAGCAAGTCCATCGCATTGCACAGATTTACCT
>NZ_JBCOCI010000151.1:0-4619 GCF_040929485.1 Phocaeicola sp. RTP21198st1_B8_RTP21198_201120
GCCACAATGGCAGAATTCTGCAACTTCAATGTTCCCGAAGCTGCGTTGCGGGGATTAGCGAACAACGGTTCTTCGCGGGCTTCTCGTTCTTTGTTCAATTCCTCAAACACCACCCAAGGCATCAAAATCTCCCCACGAATTTCAAATGCTTCAGGATACCCCTTTCCATGCAACACCAAAGGGATACTGCGGATGGTCTTCACATTGCCTGTCACATCATCTCCTTGCACGCCATCACCACGCGTCACAGCACGCAACAATTTCCCGTTCTCGTAAGTCAGCGAAATAGAAGTACCATCGTATTTCATTTCACAACAAATCTCAAAATCTTCGTTCAAGGACTTCTTTACCCTGTCATAAAACTCGGTTACTTCCGTTTCCGAATAGGTGTTAGTCAATGAAAGCATGGGATATTTATGTACCACCTGCATGAAGTTTTTGTTTATATCACTTCCCACACGCATACTGGGCGAGTTCTCATCTCTATGTTCCGGATGTTTTTCTTCCAGATCCTGAAGTTCACGCATCAGCTTGTCAAACTCCTGGTCTGTAATCTCAGGCGCATTCAATACATAATAATTATAGTTATGTCGATGAAGCTCCTCGCGCAATTGGTCTATTCTTTCTATTTCTGTCATATATATAAAGGTAGTTTTCCCGCAAAAATAGCTATTTTTTGAATGAAAAACACCTTCCGGCAAAGAGGAATTTGCTACTTTTGCAAAAAATAACCGAATATGAGAATAGACATCATTACCGTTTTACCCGAGATGCTGGAAAGCTTCTTCAACTGCTCTATCATGAGCCGTGCGCAGAAAAAAGGAATTGCAGAAATACATATACATAATTTACGCGATTATGCATACGACCGTTATCGCAAAGTAGATGATTATCCCTTCGGTGGATTTGCCGGTATGGTGATGAAGATTGAACCAATAGACCGATGCATCTCAGCTTTGAAAGCAGAACGCGAGTACGATGAAATTATATTTACATCTCCAGATGGAGAACAGTTTAACCAGCCGATGGCCAACTCACTTTCACTCGCAAAGAATTTAATTATTCTATGTGGTCATTTTAAGGGTATAGACTATAGAATACGTGAACATTTCATTACGAAAGAAATCAGTATCGGTGACTATGTTTTGACAGGTGGGGAGTTGGCTGCCGCCGTTATCGCCGATGCCGTAGTTCGTATTATTCCCGGGGTCATTTCTGACGAACAATCGGCATTGTCCGATTCTTTTCAAGATAATCTGTTAGCAGCTCCTGTATATACCCGTCCTGCAGAATACAAAGGATGGCAAGTTCCCGATGTGTTGTTATCCGGACACGAGGCAAAGATTAAAGAATGGGAGCTTCAGCAGTCATTAGAAAGAACACAGCGGCTAAGACCCGATTTGCTAAAATAAAAAATATATATAAAAAATAAAGAGATAAAAGCCTTATGATGAACATGGCTTTTACCTCTTTGCTTTTGTTTATATCATACCTGAAAAGATGTTCTCTCTTTAATATAACCTAAGTCCATCTTCCTTTTCCTTATATATTGATAAAGCTTTTTCAAGTGTTTTTCTACTCCATTTTTTCAAAAACAAGCCATTTCATCGAAAAAAAATAATTGAAGTTATCATTTTATACCCATGCAATAAGTTGTAACAACAACCATTTTTATACTCGTTCTATCTAGAGAAGGTTATAAAAAAGGCCCTGCAAGAAATGCTTCAATTTATTCATCTACACTCTCGCAGGGCTATAATTTAAAAGATAAAATTTTCAGATTTCTAAAGCGCCTATTATATCTTTTACAGATGTATATCCATGACGTTCCAAATAGTCATTTATTCCTTCTGAAACTTTGACAGTAATAGCTGGGTCTATGAAGTTGGCAGTACCTATCTGTATTGCGGTGGCACCTGCCAACATAAACTCCACAGCATCCTTCCAGCCCATGATCCCCCCTAGTCCAATGACAGGAATATTTACTGCTTTAGCGACTTGCCATACCATACGCAATGCGATTGGTTTCACAGCTGCACCACTCATGCCGCCGGTAATAGTGGAAAGTACAGGCCGACGCTTTTCAGCATCGACAGCCATCCCCAGCAGGGTATTGATCAGAGATACACTGTCCGCACCGGAAGCCTCGGCCGCACGTGCTATTTCTGTGATGTCTGTCACATTGGGAGATAATTTTACGATCAGCGTCTTTTTATACACATTACGTACAGCTTTTACAACCTCGGAACACCCGCATGCGGAAACCCCGAAGGCCATACCGCCCTGCTTTACATTAGGGCATGAGATATTCAATTCTATAGCGGGAATATTATCCAGATCATTGATGATTTCGGCAGTCTTCACATAATCCTCTACAGCAGATCCGGATACATTAACGATCATATTAGTATGGATATCCCTTATCTGTGGATAGATATGTTCAACAAAATAATCTACCCCTTTATTCTGTAACCCTACCGCATTAAGCATCCCCATAGGGGTCTCTGCCATACGTGGGTAAGGATTACCCTCACGATGATGAAGGGTAGTCCCTTTTACAATGATGCCACCAATTTTTTCGAGGTCTACAAAGTCCTCAAATTCTTTTCCGTATCCAAAGGTACCCGATGCTGTCATAACCGGGTTACAAAGCTTTAAATCGCCGATATTTACACTTAAATCTGCCATAATAGTTTCTTTATATTAAATACAGGACCCTCTTTACAAACACACAAATGCCCTTCGTCCGTGTTCTCCACACAGCATAAGCATGCACCGACACCACAAGCCATCCTATTTTCCAGTGAAACCTCACATTCTATTCCATGAACTTTGGCGTATTTAGCTACCGAAATCATCATGGGTTTTGGACCACAGGTGTATATCATATCAAACCGATCTGTATGCAAGATGCTATGCTGTGTCACATAGCCTTTCTCGCCCATACTTCCATCTTCAGTTGTTGTATACACCTTACCTAATTTCTCAAAATACTCCAGCTGCAACAGATCTTTGGATGAACGTGCGCCTAGCAGGAAAGCAGGCGTACATCCCATTTTCACTAACTCAGCACCGAGCATCAACATCGGGGCGGTACCCACACCACCGCCAACCAGTAGCGGCTTTACCTTTGTCACATTCCGGGGCATTGTAAATCCATTGCCGAGAGGCATCACCACATTAACAATATCTCCTTGTTTCACAGTGGCTAGTTTGCGAGTGCCATCGCCAACTAATTGCACCAGGAACCAAACTTCATTGGTTGTTTTATCCACATAATTAATAGAAATAGGACGGCGGAGAAAAGTTGTATTGGAACCGTCAATACGTATCTCAGCAAACTGACCCGGCAGCATCTCGGGCAATGGGTTGGCATGAGTCAATTTTATCAGAACATAATTGGCATGCAATTTTATGTTCTGTGTAACCACAAGGTCTAAAATATATTTTTTCATGAAATAAAATTGGGTAAATTCATTTTCTATGCAAAGATACACGAATTTACCCAAATCTTATTCTACTAACCGGCATTTTAGTGCATTCCCACCCTAATTTTCAGGCTTGAACGTTTCATAAGTCCCATTATCAAAGAATATTCTTATTTCAGTGATTTTTTTGGCAGGTATTTCCACATACTTAATTTCCTCACGCACAATCTCTTTAGGAGAATAAAGTGGTGTTTTAACCTCATTTTCCTTGCGATATTCCGGAGAAACTGGACGTTCGGGCGTAAATAATGAATTCTCATCAAACAAAGAAGGCGTATAATGAATGTTATTGTCTGAATCAACATCCGTTTCCATTTGTCCTTCACCATAGAGTAACCAGTCTAAACTGATATAGTCACACGCTTTGTGTATTTTCATGACGACTTCCAAGCTAGGATTATTCCTACCACTAAGAATATGGGAAAGAGAGGAAGGTGAAATTCCAATCTTCTCTGCAAATTGAGCTGCAGTCATATCTTCTTTCTGGATTATTTGAGCGATTCTTTCCTTCATTTACAAAAGTATAAGGCAAAATTTACAGATACAAAAGTAATTAATATAATTCATAAATGCAAATTTACAATATGGAAATGTATATCTTACAAAAGTAAAGTATGAGTATATTATTGGAAATAAATTAAGATTTACACACGTAAACCGCTCCTAAAAATACTATAATTATCACTTTATGCATGACTATATAAAATACTGATTATCTATAATATATACACAACAAAAATGATATATTTACAAATAAATATGATTATATAAGCAAATAAAATGCATACAAGTTATTAACCACTTTATCGACAAGATATAAAACACTGGTTTCAAGCATATTATCGTAATAAAATAAGAGATAAATAATTATTCATATACATTTATATATGTAATCTTCACTCTTGACTACTACCTTGTTTATATTTGTATTATTTACATTGTTAAACCTGCAAAGCTTATAATATCTCCTATATTAGGAAAGTTTACAGATGTAAGATTACAAAATTAAATTATAATTATTTCTAAAAGTGAATTTTCTCTGTTTTACGCTCCAGCTTGATCCTATGAATATTTTGTTTTCCTATTTTACAAGTATCAATGTATTTTTCATGGTAAAGACAAGAACTCCCC
>NZ_JBCOCI010000152.1:0-4583 GCF_040929485.1 Phocaeicola sp. RTP21198st1_B8_RTP21198_201120
GCAAAATCCTGAGCAACTTTTTGTTGCTCAGGTACTTAAAAAGTTTAATTTATAATAGTGTTGCGGAATTAAGGAAAAACTCAAGAATTGTGCGTACTTTTGTACGACCTAAATGACAAGCCGTAAACAATGGAAACCAAAACCGTCAAATATATTAATGTTAATGGGAAACTGATGGATCTCTCCCATCCGCAAGTAATGGGAATCCTGAATGTGACACCCGATTCTTTATATGCCGGCAGCCGGCAGCAAACGGAAAAAGATATTATCAACCGTACCTCCCAAATAATAGAAGAAGGAGCTTCCATCATTGATATAGGTGCCTATTCCTCACGTCCCAATGCCGAGCACATCAGCCCCGAGGAAGAGATGCGCCGTCTGCGTACCGGACTGGAAATCATCAATCGCTATCATCCCGGTTGTGTGGTGTCCGTGGACACTTTCCGTGCGGATGTAGCCCAGATGTGTGTAGAGGAGTACGGAGTGGCAATCATCAATGACATTGCCGCCGGAGAAATGGACCCGCAGATGTTCAACATGATTGCCAGGCTGGGAGTACCTTATATTATTATGCATATGCAAGGCACGCCGCAAAATATGCAAATGAATCCGCATTATGACAATCTGTTGAAAGAAGTCTTTCTCTATTTCTCGGAAAAAGTACAGAAATTACGCGACTTAGGAGTAAAAGATATTATTCTGGACCCTGGTTTCGGTTTCGGAAAAACAGTGGAACATAATTACCAGTTGATGAATCATTTGGAAGAATTCAGCCTGTTCGAACTACCGTTACTGGTCGGTATATCACGTAAATCAATGATTTACAAGCTGCTAGGCGGAACCCCTGATGATGCCTTGAACGGAACAATAGTGCTGGATACCATTTCCCTATTAAAAGGAGCGGATATTCTCAGAGTGCACGATGTAAAAGCTGCTGTAGAAACCGTGAAGATAGTACAGAAGATGAAAGACTCCGCTGCCTTTTAATTCTTAATTTTCAATTTTTAATTCTAGAAAGATGTTTATTGATTTTAGTATAAAAGACCTCATCGATATCCTGCTGGTAGCCTATCTGCTTTATCAGACTTACCGTCTGATGAAAGATTCGGGTTCTATCAATATCTTCATCGGTATCCTAGTATTTATAGGTATCTGGCTGATTGTATCTCAGGTTTTGGAAATGAAACTGCTAGGGTCTATCTTCGATAAATTGGTCAGTGTAGGTGTCCTAGCCCTGATTATTCTTTTTCAGGATGATATACGCCGGTTCCTTGTCACACTGGGCTCGCATAAACAGTTGGGACGTTTTTTCCGCTTCCTGACGGGAAACAAGCAGGAAAAGACGGAAAAAGCGGATATTATGCCGATTGTACTTGCCTGTATGAGCATGAGCAAAGGGAAGGTGGGGGCACTGATTGTCATCGAAAAAAGTGTACCTCTGAATGACATCATCCGTACAGGAGAAATTATCAACGCCAATGTGAACCAACGACTGATAGAAAATATTTTCTTCAAAAACAGTCCATTACATGACGGAGCCATGATTATCCGCCATAAACGGATAGAAGCAGCCGGTTGTATTCTCCCGGTATCTCACGACTTGAATATCCCTAAAGAATTGGGATTAAGGCATCGGGCTGCCATGGGCGTATCGCAGGAAACAGATGCATTGGCCATTATCGTTTCAGAAGAAACAGGTGGCATATCCGTGGCTTATAAAGGACAATTCCATCTCAGACTGACTGCAGAAGAGCTGGAACGTATTCTGACAAAAGAAGACTAATAACCTATCCGGATTTTTACTCCACAGATTATCAATCTTAAACATAGAAATTCAACCTATGCAACCAGTAATGAAAATCAATTCAGCATCAAACTCATATAAGGATGCTCCGCTTCCAGTAACAACCGGGTAAAACCATCCAACGTATAAGTGTGATATTTTTTTTCCGGTATTCTCTCACGAAAGCAGATACCACCCCGTACCGTATAATAGCCGTTATTCTCCTGAATAGCTTCATCCCCCTCAATATGTATATAAAGTTCGGATGCCGGATACTTATGGGCGAAAACCTTCAACAACTCCTCTGCACGGATAACTCTTGCCATCCCCAAAAACAAAGTATCGGCAGACGATGGAATAAAATAATCCATACGCTGTACCTTATATATATAGGCCGCTTCATACAATAAAGTATCCTGCACCGCATCCGTATCTGCCAGCAATTCCTTTATATATAATGTATCATCCCCCATTACCGTAAATGCCATCCCCACTATTTTATCCGCTTCCCGGGCAACCAGCAATTTGCCATTACCCAGTCTTAAATCGGCCATTATAACTAGAAAATCCTCTTTAGGATGCTGAATGCAACTCCTGCGCCCATGCATACGGGAATCAAAATAATGATAATGTTCCACACCGGGAAATTCGCATACCTCTATCCGGCAACTGGGCACAGGGCGTAATCTGTCTACCCTTACCTGCTCAACCGCATACCCAAAAACTGGAGCATATCCCGACCTGGCATAATAACCGAACAACCATTCCTCTGCAGGAATCAACGAAGCCAGCAAAACTCCATCTTCATACATACACCGATGCGTTTCCTTCAGTAGGCGTTTCATGGCTCCATGCTTCCTGTAATCCGGATGCGTACAAGCACCCGATATATACGAAGTAGAAATCACCTCACCACAAAAAGTCATAGGATAAGGTATCATCTGCAATGCGGAAATAATCTTTCCGTCTTCACGAATCACCCTGTTCACTTCATCCTTATATCTCATCTTGAAATATAAGTCGGTAAACTCATCGCTATCATTGAAGCAGAGTTTCCATAATGTTTTCACTTCATCTTTTGTGGTCATTGAGCTCTGCTATACATTTCTCGAGTAAAATAACGGGCTGATAAGAAAGTTTTGCTTTGCGCAAACCTTCCAGGCCAAGGTCTTCCTCGCGGTTTACATATATATATTGTTCGTCGATATGATTTGCATATTCATAGTTAATCATGGCATACGACCCTTCTATTCCCGTATCCGCCTTTTCAACACAAGTATCCCATGTTTCATGATTGATGGGAGCACCGTATGTAAAAGCGGCAATCTTCCCGTTGACATGAAGCACGCCACCCGTCAAACCCAACGCCTCCATATGGTTCAAGGCATATGTCATGGACTTACGTTCTGCCCCCAATGCCAATTGTTCCTCGCAGTTATTGGCACGACACCATTCCTCTTCCAGCTTCAAACATTCGGGAACCAGATCTGGAGTCAACGGTTTGTATTCATAATCAGGATACTGCTTCTTGAACTTGTTGATATGATTACGTTTGGCTTGAAACTTCTTTCCTTTCAAGGTTGCCAGGTCAGTACGCAAGTAGATATAATCAAAGTAATCCCGGTCTTCTGTAAAAGTGAAACGTCCGGGCATCACCGCCTCTATATCCGCTTTCATCCCCACGCATACCCCCAGCATACGCAATTTTGCCCCCATCTCTTCAGCATCCTTTATCAATGCTTCAAGAACAGGTTTCACATCTCCAGTTCCGACGGGCATCATGTAGGCCAATTCTTCTCCCGCATAGAAACGCAGCAACAGGTAATTATCCATCACGGCATATTTAGTCTGGTACAGGAAAATCCAACTACACAGATTGGCAAACGACAAGTCGCAATTACGACGCAAACTGCCTAAGGTAAAGGACTGTATCAAGTCTTTATCCGCTAAAGTTATATCTTTAAATTCTATCATAAAATATGGGTTGCTTGTTTTCTCACCACAAATCACAGAATCTTCATTTCATTCAAAGTGACAATAGTTATCAGACTGCTGTAAGAATGCTCTGTTACTACTGAATGCGGATAGACTTTTTATAAGCAATGCTCACCCCAATGACCATACCTATTGAAAATCAAATCAATCCTCTAATCTGTGATGATTTTATATATATAACAAAGATAACAGCTTTTTTGTTAAATCACACCTAATAATCTAAGAATTGTCGGTGTGAAAATCGCTGTCATAATTCCGTTCAAAGTCAAGCCCAAACTAGCGTATGCTCCATATTTTCCACTGATTTCCATTGCTGTAGAAGTACCGACCGCATGAGTAGCCGTACCCATAGAAAGACCTTGCGCAATAGGACTCCCCACATGACCTACCCGAAGTACCTTGAAACCGAACACCGCCCCGAACAGACCGACTACCACCACAACGGCGGCCGTCAAAGACGGAATTCCTCCCGTGGCTTTCGAAACTTCCATAGCAATAGGAGTAGTCACAGATTTAGGAGCCAATGAACAAATAATCTCCGGAGTAGCTCCCAGCAATTTGGCAATGACCACCACAGCCACCAATCCCACCAAACAACCTGCCAACTGTGAAATAACAATCGGAAGCAACTGTTTCTTTATCATCTCCAACTGCAAATAAAGTGGCACGCCCAACGCTACCACCGCTGGTTTCAACCAAAATTCAATCAGGTGACCTCCTTCATTATATATCCTTAATTCCGCAACACTATTATAAATTAAACTTTTTAAGTACCTGAGCAACAAAAAGTT
This sequence comes from Phocaeicola sp. RTP21198st1_B8_RTP21198_201120, assembly GCF_040929485.1. NCBI lineage: Bacteria > Pseudomonadati > Bacteroidota > Bacteroidia > Bacteroidales > Bacteroidaceae > Phocaeicola > Phocaeicola sp. RTP21198st1_B8_RTP21198_201120. Next base: position 4,570 of record NZ_JBCOCI010000152.1, read on the forward strand.
GCTCAGGATTTTGC
>NZ_JBCOCI010000153.1:0-363 GCF_040929485.1 Phocaeicola sp. RTP21198st1_B8_RTP21198_201120
TGGTGGAACTGAATGCACGTATCAAAAGTGTGATACGCCGTCATCAGCAAGGTGGGGAAAATAGTATCAAATACGGAAATATAGAAATTTTTCCCGATAAATATGGGGTGACCGTAGCTGGAAAAAAGATTGAACTGAACCGTAAGGAATATGATATTCTGGTTTATTTTATGAACCGTCCCGGCAGATTGGTTAATAAAAACACACTTGCCGAATCCGTATGGGGCGACCATATAGATCAAGTCGATAATTTTGATTTTATCTATGCCCAAATAAAGAATTTACGAAAGAGGTTGAAAGAGGCAGGAGCTACTCCTGAACTGAAGGCTGTTTATGGTTTTGGATATAAAATGGTAGTGGAAT
>NZ_JBCOCI010000153.1:461-4422 GCF_040929485.1 Phocaeicola sp. RTP21198st1_B8_RTP21198_201120
GCCATCCTTTTCTATTTTACTGTAATGGATGAGGTGAATGATGAAGTGGATGACTCATTGGAAGATTATTCTGAAATTATCATCATACGTGCATTGGCGGGAGAGGAGCTTCCTTCTAAAAATACAGCTTCCAACAATCAGTATTTCCTGCGTGAAGTGACAAAGGAATATGCAGGATCTCGTGATGATATCCTTTATAAGGATTCTATGGTTTATATTCCCGAAAAAGATGAAACTGAACCTGCACGAATCCTTACTACCATTTTTAAGGATGATGGCGAAAAGTTTTTTGAATTGACGGTAGCGACCCCTTCTATAGAAAAAGATGATTTGAAAGATGCTATGGCAGGTTGGATGATTTTTCTTTATATAGCTTTATTACTGACTATAATTGTTATTAATGTGTGGGTGTTTTATCGAAATATGCGTCCTCTTTATGTATTGCTTCATTGGTTGGATAAATATCGTATCGGTAAAGGAAACGAGCCTTTACAAAATAATACCCGGGTTTCAGAATTCAGAAAATTGAATGAGGCGGCTGTTCGTTATGCAGAGCGCAGTGAGCAGATGTTCGAACAGCAAAAACAATTTATTGGTAATGCATCTCATGAGATGCAGACACCACTAGCTATTTGTCGTAATCGGTTGGAGATGCTGATGGAGGATGAAAATCTTTCAGAAAGCCAATTGGAGGAGTTGATGAAAACCCATCAGACTTTGGAGCATATAACGAAGCTGAACAAGTCTTTGTTATTGCTTTCGAAGATAGAGAACGGTCAATTTACGGATACTACCCAAGTAGAAGTGAATAAATTATTGAGGCAATATTTGGAGGACTATAAAGAAGTGTATCAATATCGTGAGATCATAACAAGTGTAGAGGAAGAAGGTATTTTCTATCTTACGATAAATGAGACACTGGCAGTGGTGTTGCTTACCAATTTGTTGAAGAATGCTTTTGTACACAATATAGACGGTGGACACATCCGGATTGTCATTACTCCCCACAGTGTGATGTTTTGCAATACAGGGGCGGCACAACCACTGGATGCCCAGCGTATTTTTGAGCGTTTTTATCAAGGAAAGAAAAAAGAAGGCTCAACCGGTCTAGGCTTGGCAATAGCAGATACGATATGTAAAATGCAGGCTCTCAGGCTTTGCTATGAATATAAGAGTGGGGAGCATTGTTTTATACTTTATACATCCACTCATAATCAATGAAAAAAAATCGTGTTTTTTTCAGAATTTCAAATTCTTTTCAGAATCTCCCTTCATATTTGCATCAGAAAACAGAATGTAGAACCAAATAAAAAAAATGACGATTATGAAAAAGGTATTATTATTGTTAGTGTGCTTATTTACGTTGCAAACAGTGGTATGGGCGGATGATGACAAACCTATTCAAGTAAACCAATTGCCTCAGACTGCACAAACTTTTATCAAAACTCATTTCCCCAATAACAAGGTGGCGATGGCTAAAATGGAAACAGACTGGTTTGATAAAAGCTATGATGTGATTTTTACCAATGGAGACAAATTGGAATTCGATAAGAAAGGGGTTTGGACAGAAGTGAATTGCAAATACAGCGCTGTACCTGTCGCTGTGGTTCCTGACGCGATAAAGAAGTACGTCACTACGAATTATCCCGATGCCAAGATGCTCAAGATCGAGAGGGACAAGTATGATTATGAAGTGAAACTTTCTAATGGTTGGGAGATAAAGTTTGATATGCAGTTCAATGTGATTGATATTGACAATTAATTATTAGTTATAGATCTGAAGTGTGGTTTATGTGAATAAACTGAAGCTTTGCAGGCCGTTTCTTGTTCCATGAAGAAACGGCCTGTCTTTTTTATTGATTTTAATAGCATAGTAATTCTGCCGACACGATCTTGTAATAGATAACATGGATATTTGCATAGTTTTAATAATAAAGATATGCATCTAAGAACGTATTATCCTACAGTGGTTTTATCGGATATCCATCTGGGAACCTCTCATTCCAAAACAATTGAAGTCAGTAACTTTCTGAAATCTGTCAATTGTGACCGTCTGATATTGAACGGAGACATTATAGATGGTTGGCATTTGCGTAAGGCAGGTACTAAGAGGTGGCAAGCAAAACATACTGATTTCTTTAAGGTTATCATGAAGATGATGGAGAACTTCGGTACTGAAGTAATTTATGTGTGTGGCAACCACGATGATTTTCTGGACAGCTTGGTCCCTATGACATTCTATAACGTAAAAATCGTCAAAGAATACATCCTTGAAACACATGGAAAGCGTTATTATGTGACACATGGCGATATATTCGACCGGGTTACTACGCAGATGAAATGGTTAGCCCGGTTGGGCGATGCAGGTTATACATTCCTCTTATGGGTGAACCGCTTTTATAACCAATATCGTACTAAGCGGGGGAAACCGTATTATTCTCTGTCACAGGCCGTCAAACAAAAAGTAAAGTCGGCTGTTTCCTATATATCGGACTTTGAGAAAGTATTGGTGGAGTTTGCACGTGTACGTAAATGTGACGGAGTGATTTGTGGTCATATCCATCATCCGGCTAATACCTATTATGATGGTATTCATTATCTGAATTCGGGCGATTGGGTAGAAAGCCTTTCGGCACTGACTGAGGATGCGGACGGGAATTGGAATATCATGGAATACCATCATGTACTAGCTGATGAGAATGAAGAAAATAAAGAGTTTACCCTAATACATACAGCCTCATGAAATTTTTATTTATAGTACAGGGTGAGGGGAGAGGACATCTTACTCAAGCCATTACGTTGGAGGAAATATTGCGCCGGAACGGTCACGAAGTAGTGGAAGTACTGGTAGGTAAAAGTAGTTCGCGCCGCTTGCCGGGATTTTTCAATCGTAATATCCATGCTCCGGTAAAACGTTTTGTCAGTCCTAATTTTCTGCCTACACCAGCTAACAAACGGGTGAGTTTGATGCGGAGCGTGGCGTATAATCTAGTGAAACTTCCTGTGTATATCAATAGCATTAACTACATTCGTCAGCGTATCGAGGACAGTGGTGCGGATAGGGTTATCAATTTCTATGAATTGCTGACCGGACTGACTTATTTCCTGTTCCGTCCCTCTGTTCCGCAAATCTGTATAGGGCATCAATATCTGTTCTTGCATAAAAGTTTTGAATTTCCAAAGGCTGATAAAGTAAGCTTGGCTCTTTTGAAGTTTTTTACCGTATTGACCAGCTTGGGGGCGAAGGAACGTTTGGCTCTTTCTTTTCGTCACATGAACGATGATCCTCAGAATCATATCCGTGTGATTCCTCCCTTGTTGCGTAGGGAAGTGACTTTACATGAACCTTATTCCGGTGACTATATACATGGCTATATGGTTAATGCGGGTTTCAGTGAAAATGTAATGAAATGGCACAGGCAACATCCCGGGATACCGCTTCGTTTCTTTTGGGACAAGTGGGAGGAGGAACCGGTGAAGAGAGTGGACAATACATTGAGCTTTTATCAACTGGATGATGTGGAATTTTTGAGGCAGATGGCGGGATGTAAGGCTTATGCCAGTACTGCCGGATTTGAATCGGTGTGCGAGGCCATGTATTTAGGCAAACCTATTCTGATGGTTCCTGCTCATATAGAACAGGACTGTAATGCATATGATGCCGAAAAAAGCGGTGCGGGTATCATTTCCTCAGATTTTAATTTGCAACAGTTGCTGGAATTTGCGAAAGATTACCACCCCAATCGTGATTTTGTGTATTGGGTACGTGGAGCTGAATATACTTTGTTGAATTTGTTAGAGAGTGATTCTTCCAATTATCAACAAGTTTTATTTAATGAGATGTATTTGGTTGAAGAGTTTATTTGATTTTCTTATAAAAACTCTCTTTAACCTTAATTCCGCAACACTATTATAAATTAAACTTTTTAAGTACCTGAGCAACAAAAAGTTGCTCAGGATT
>NZ_JBCOCI010000154.1:0-4364 GCF_040929485.1 Phocaeicola sp. RTP21198st1_B8_RTP21198_201120
AGTGTATCCATATGCTTTAGTATATAAATCCAGCGTTCAAAATCATTTTCACATTCATCCTCTTCTTTATTAAAGTTCGGCAATTCAATAAAGATTTGCCGGAACTTACTGTTGAAAAGCTTACCTGTATCCCTGTCAGAAAGGATAACATCCGTTCTGATTTTAGAGGGTATATCCTTGTCCATCACGAAGTTCATGAAGAACACTCCGTACACGGCATCCAATTGAAAGTTCCAAACTCCCCTTTTCGCCTGCTGCGTAATGGCCCTAGAGAGATAGAAGAGGGCACGGTCTTTAAAGTAAGGCTGCTCCCGGTTCTGCATTTCTACGATAATATGCTCCCCTGTATTGGTTCTGCAATATATATCATAGATAAGTCCTCGTTCTGTTTTTACTTCCGGCTGCTGTTCGTTGTTAAGGAACTGAATGTCGGTAATCACATGCTCTCCTACGAGCAAATCGTTCAAGAAGTCGATTAACAACTCCTTTTCTACCTCTCTGCCGAATAAAAACTTAAAGCCAAAATCGGTAAAGGGATTGATAAATCTTCCCATTATATGCTGTGTCTCAATTACAAAACAAAGATAGAGTTTTTTTGTTGAATTTCCTCAAAGATAGGATAAAAGAAAACTTCAATATTCATAACAGTATGGATTTGAACTAATTCATAGTATAGGAGCTTGAACTAAACATTACATAATGAAAAAACTATCTATCATACTATCATTCATTTTAGTAATGTTTTAATTATCACTGTAATATCTATGATAGATAGCTTTAAAAAAATGTATCTATCATACTTTTACCAGTAAAAACGGGTTACCTATCATCTACAAAATAGCCGTATAAATATCCTATAAGCATAAGACGGCTTGTTTTTGTCATAATGAAGCCATATAAATCCGAATATCGCAGCTCAAAAATCCCACTTAAACGGCGATAAGTTTATAGCCCACAAGTGTGTGCTGCATAGCCCGCATATGTAGGCTGTATGGTTTACATGCGTGGGCTGTACGGCACACACTTGTGAACTATAGAAATACTGCCGCTCCCCATAGATAATTAAGCTGTCAAATACAGGTTATCATCCTATAAAGTGTGCATTCGTATGTCTTTAAATGGATTATCTCACCTAATGCTACACTAAAATAGATACAGTATAGGAATGATAGATGTCCCTTTTTACTAATAAAAGGTAAGCGTCTCCGCGATTCTATCTTGTCGCCCTTTTTTCATTCTTATATTTTTGCTATGTATAAAAATGAAGCATTATGGATTTAGCAGAAAATCGATTTGGAAAAACTTGGAAACATTTCCTTGAAGCATTGAAAGTAGACTACAATTGTTCTTTAGCCGATGTTTGCCGCGATCAGCATACCACTTTTGGTGGTATGAGTTCCTGGATGTCCAGACGGGGCTATAGCGTTAAACAAGCCAAGGCAGATGTAGTCCGTGATTATTATGGCGGCGTTGCCCCCTCCCAACCGACAACTTCCTTTCCTTCATTCACTCAAATAGCACCCGCCATGTTGTCGGAAGAAGAGTTTAGTCTTGCCGGGATCACAATCACCTTTAACAGTGGAACCACCATTTCGTTCAAACGGGCCACACCCAGTGGTGTTATTAAAATGTTGCGCGATTACGAAAGAAAGGAGGGAGATCCATGTATTCTCTAACATCAGCCAATCGATACTATCTGTACCAGGGCTTTGTTCGTATGAACCTTGGCATTGACGGTTTATTCAAAATTATACGATCGGAAATGAAGGACTTGTCTCCCGTTTCCGGAGATATCTTTTTATTCTTTGGTAAAAACCGACAAAGTGTAAAAATACTGCGTTGGGATGGCGATGGCTTTCTTCTGTACTACAAGCGCCTCGAAGGTGGAAGTTTTGAGTTACCGACATTTAACCCCAATACAGGTAATTACGAGATTTCTTATCAGGTTTTGTCTTTTATCTTAAATGGAGTTCATTAAAGTCTGTACGGTTGAGAAAGCGTTTTAGGATCTAATTCAACATTCTGATTATTAGTTATTTGCGCTAAAGATATCATCCGGTTTATTTGGCCAATTCGTTGATTTTTTATATCTTTATGCCATGAAAAAGGATGAGATCATAGAGTTATTGAAGGAACAAATCAAGGGATTACGAGATGACAACAACAGACTCTTGGACCAAATAGATGCTTTGATAAAGGAGGTTTCTTCCCTTAAAGAGGCACTCCTTCAAAAAGGCGAATCTCTTAGCAAGCAACAGCGCCTTACTAAGGGACTCGCCAAACTTGTATCCAACACATCCGAACAGCAACAGGCTCCCCAATCTGCCATATTCGAAGAGGAGCGACAGAAGATAGAAGCGGAAAAAGCAGATAAGCGTAAAGCAAGAAAGAACAATGGGGCCAAACGTGATATGCATTATGAGATGGAGGAAGAAGAACATGTCGTTTATCCCGATGATCCCGATTTTGACATCAATAAGGCCCGGTTGTTTACCACTGTTCCCAGAATATGCGTCCGCTATGAATGTGTACCCATGCGCTTCATCAAGCATGTCTACAAGATACACACCTATAGGCAAGAAGGTCGCCTGTTTGAGGGAAAAACACCGGCTTCGGCCTTCTTGAATTCCAGCTATGACGGTTCATTTATTGCCGGATTGATGGAATTACGTTATATACAATCGCTACCTGTTGAAAGAATCATCAACTACTTCGAGAGTCATGGCTTTACGCTGAAGAAACCTACGGCTCATAAGTTGATAGAGAAAGCCTCAAGCCTCTTCGAAAATCTTTATAAGTGCATCCGGCAGACAGCTTTGAGTGATCCTTATAAGGCAGCCGATGAAACCTATTACAAAATACTCGTCCCGGAAAAGAACAGCAAGGGAAAAGGAGTCAGGAAGGGATACCTTTGGGTGGTTGTCGGCATAAACACCAGGATGATATACTTGCTCTATGATGACGGCTCCCGGTCTGAAAGAGTTATTCTTAACGAATTAGGCAGTTGTAAAGGTATTATGCAAAGCGATGGTTACTCACCTTACCGGAAGCTTGAAAGCGATGCTTATCTCCATATCACACGCATCCCGTGCTTGCAACATATAAAACGGAAATTTATAGATTGCGGTGAGAAGGACCCGGATGCAAAAAGAATCGTGGAACTGATAAACGCACTTTATCAAAACGAACATAAGCATAAAGTTGAGGTTGAGGGATGGACGGTAGAACAGAATCTTATGCATCGAAAAAAGTATGCTCTGGACATACTCGGAGAAATAAAAGATGTGCTTGATGAAATAGAAGAACGGGGGGATTTATTACCTAAGAGCGAACTGCAGGAAGCCATTACCTATCTTCGCAATGAGTGGAATGCAGTGGTGGACATCTTTAATTATGGTGACACTTATCTGGACAACAATATGGTTGAACGGATGAACCGGTACATATCCTTATCAAGAAAAAACTCATTGTTCTTCGGCAGCCATAAGGGGGCCGAACGAGGCGCCATACTCTATACGATAGCACTCACTTGTAGGATGCATAAAGTGAATTTATTTGAGTATCTCACGGATGTGATTAACAGAACAGCCGAATGGTAACTGAACACACCAATTGAAAAATACAGGGAACTGCTTCCTGACAGATGGAAAAAGACTAATGACTAAAAAGGGATCATTAGCCTTTTTATTTTAATACACTATATAGAATCGCGGAGACGCTTACAGCAGGGTTCAGGCAAAGTCATGAATCAAATCACACAGAGCCGTGATTGTCAATTGATTATGATTTTTTTGTAGACAAATAGTCTACTTTTTCTGTAGATTTTAGCTTTTTTATGTTGATAATCAAGTAATTGTATTGTCTATATGAAATCTACATATTTTTATATATAATTGATTGTCAGCTCTTTGCAATGTAGGCGAAAAATCTACAGAAAATAATATGGAGGCAGTACAAAAAGGTTGTGCTGGTCCGCCCTTACATTTGCAGAAAAATTTAAGATTATGTAAAAAAATTACAAAAAACATTCGTGTATCCATAGATGTGAAACAGCATCTAGACGAAATGAAAGGAAGCGTGTCGTCTAGTGAATTTATTGAGACAATGCTGTCCTACTTTGAGCGGAACGGGGTGGATCCCCGAACATCAATCAACGGGAAGTTCAAGACACTGGAACTTCAGGGAATCGAACGGATCATCAAAATCATCCGTGCCATAGAAAAAGATAAGATTGACAAGCTGCTTCCGGCGCCGGAAGCGCACAGTGATGTTCTGCTGAAACAGACAGACAAACAGGTCACCCAACTGAAAGCGGAAGTGGAACGCTTGAAAAAAGCAAGTGCTCCTGACGTGGAGGACAGACG
>NZ_JBCOCI010000155.1:0-1284 GCF_040929485.1 Phocaeicola sp. RTP21198st1_B8_RTP21198_201120
GGTTTGGGTTTGGTCTTGCCCTCCGTGATGGAGCAGCCTTTCAGCGTCAGCGTGTCGCCTTCCCGCCAATCGGGGATGGCGGTTTCTTCCTTGTCCTCCCCGCCATAGACGGCACGCCATCCGGCTTGCCTGATGATGCTGCCTTTCACCGTGAACTCCACTCCGGCACATTCCGCCGTGACGGTGGCGGTGTCCTTGACGCATTTCTCGGAGAAAGCCTCAATCATGCGCCCGGCAACCATCTGATAAATGGTGCTGTCCTCTTTGGAGAGGAACAGCGGCTTCTCGCCAGTGACGAGCAGGGCGTGGTGGTCCGTCACCTTGCCGCCGTCCACACTGCGGCGTGTCGGCTGCGCTTTCGGCTGCACCTTGCCTTTCCATTCGGGCAAAGCCCCGATGAAGGCGAGCAGCTTGGGGATTTCAGCGAACATGTCTTCGGGTATGTAGCGGCTTCCGGTTCGCGGATAGGTGATGAGCTTCTTCTCATAGAGCTTCTGCGCGATTTCAAGCGTCTGTTCCGCCGTGAAGCCGTGCTTGGCGTTGGCTTCCTTCTGGAGCGTCGTCAGGTCGTACAGGAGCGGTGTTTCCTCCGTCTTCTCCTTGCGTTCGGCTTTCGTGACGGTGGCTGTGCCTGCCGACTTCACCTTATCATACAGTTCCGTCGCAGGCTCTTTCTCTTTCCACTTTTCGGAAGAGGAAAACTTCACTGTTCCTTCGTCGCAGCCGTCCGTTGCGATATGGAGCTGCCAAAAGGCTTCGGGTGTGAAGCGGCGGTTCTCCCAATAGCGTGCGCACACCATTGCCAATGTAGGTGTCTGCACCCGTCCGATGGAATATGTGCCGTGTCCGGCGGCGATGGAGAGTGCCTGCGTGCCGTTGATGCCCACGAGCCAGTCTGATTCGCTCCGCGCTTTGGCGGCAAGATAGAGATTGTCGTATTTGCCGCCCGCTTCGAGGTTGCGCAGCCCCTCGCGGATAGCCTTGTCGGTAAGCGAGCTTATCCAAAGGCGCACCAACGGGGTGGTGCATCCGATATAATGGTAGAGGTATCGGAAGATAAGCTCACCCTCACGCCCTGCATCGGTCGCCACGATGATTTGTTCGCTCCTGTTGAACAGGGTGGCGATAACCTTTATCTGCGCCGCCACACCGCTGTCAGGCTTGTAACCCTTCTCCGTCTTGGTCTGGCGGGGGACGAGCGTGAAGGTGTCGGGGATGACGGGCAGGTTGTCACGGACGAAGCCGCGTATGCCGTAGCCGTCGGGCATGGCAAGCTGCACGAGG
>NZ_JBCOCI010000155.1:1294-4322 GCF_040929485.1 Phocaeicola sp. RTP21198st1_B8_RTP21198_201120
GAGCACGAGGTGTCCGAACGCCCATGTCACGGCGTAGCCGCCTCCCTCGAAATATCCTTCCTCTCTCTTTGTCGCGCCCACGATACGGGCGATCTCACGTGCCACAGACGGCTTTTCTGCAATGATTGTCTTCATATTCTTCTGTCGTTTTGAATTTTACAAATGGTACTTCGGATTTAGTGGCGGACACCGGATTACATCTTCATGCCCTTATTGTTTCTTTTCTGCGGCTTCTCCTGCTGCTGTTGCTGTGCGGTGTCCTTCGGGGCGGTCTGTCCCTTCCGCAACGGTTCTTTCAGGTTCTTGGTAGCCTCGTTGGTCTTGCCCTCGCTGTTCACCGCCACCTGCGTGCGGCTCTCGTTGGACGGGGCGACCTTCTGAGCGTTGTCGGGGTTGGTGTCGTAGCGGTACGGGCGTCCCTTCTCCGGATTGAACTTGATGTACATCGTGGCGTGGAAGCCTTGCTTGTCGGTCACGTTCTCTAATTTCACGGCTTTGCCAGCCACGTAGTCGGCTTTCTGCTGCTCGGTGAAGTCCACGCCGCTCCATTTGCTGATGGGTCGGATGCTGCCGTCGGCGTTAGTCCACGTGTTGCGGCGTTGCTCCTTCTGCGTGTTGGCGGCATTCTCCGTACCCTGCGCCTGTCCCTGTGCGGGGTTGTTCTTCGTTTCCTGCGTCTGGACGGCACGGGGCGACCTGCCGGTTCCCGGCACGAACTCCACGCCGCGCTGCTCCACGTTCACTTGCAGGGTGGTGACGAACTTCCTGCCGTCCTTGCGCTCGATGAGCTTGTCACGCACGGGCAGCCCGGCACGCAGCATGTCCTGCTCCTGCTTGGTGATTTCCGTCTTGCCGATGCGCTCCGGTATGCGCACCTTGTTTGCCGGGACATCCGTGATTTCGTTCGTCTTGCGGTCGATGCTGACGAACGAGGGGATGATCTCGCCCGTTCCCCTGTCCACGAGGTCCACGACCCTGCCGAGGTTGCCCGTTTCGCGCAGGTTCTTCCGGTCATCGTCGGAGAACTTGTGTTCCTTATACTCGTCGAGCTTCTGCTCCTTGCGGATGAAGTGCGGCACAAGGCTGACATTGCCCTCGCCGTCCTTCTTGAAGGAGAGGCGGGCGTCCAGTTCGAAAGCCTCTCCGCCGAAATTGGGCGACACCCTCACCAAGTCGGACTTGCCGTAGTTGAGCATCCTGTTAAGATCGCCCGACTTTTCAAGGTCGTCGCGCTTCACGCCCCATTTCTCCTCCAACTCCTGCCAGTTGATCTTGCTCTCGTCGATGGGCTGGTAGCCCCGGTTGCCCTGCGTCTGTTGCGGGCTTTCCTGATTCTGTTCGTTTTTCTGTTCCATTTCTTCCTGTTTTTTAGGTTCGTCATCTTGTTTCTGTTCCGGTTGTTCCTGCTTTTCGGCGGACTGCTCCTCCTGTACTTTCTTTTCGTAGCCGGAGGTGTCCACCTTGTGGGGCGCAAGCATCTCCTTGTTGCCGTCGGGGTCTTTCAGCAAGTCCTTGATAACCTCCAGCAGTTTGTCGGCTTGGTCCGCCGCGACACGGTAGAAACCGAAGCGGCTGGGTTCCTTGCACTGGCGGAAGAAGTTCTTGAAGAAGTTGTCCAGCACGTCGCCGTGCCGGTCGAATTGCAGGAAGCTCTGCGAGTTCTCCGCTTTCGCGGGGATACGCTTGGGGGAGCCGTCGGCGTTCAGCCCGGCTACCACGCTGATTTCGCCCGTCTTCTCGTCACGGACAACCAGCACGTCCTTTTCGTCTTTTTTCTTTGCCATCTGAAAAATGTTTTAATGGTTATTTTTGAAAGAAATTATGGATACGAGCCTTGTAGAAGGCTATATCTTCCTTGCGGAAGTCCTTTACATGTTCGGAGAGGAACGTCAGCACGTCCGCCTCGCTGTAATAGGTCTTTTTGCCGAGCGTCTTGTAGGGCAATGCGCCGATGCTGCGGTAGCGTTGCAGGGTGCGCTTGCTGATCTGGAGCAGCATGCACAGGTCTTGGTTGTCGAAAAGCCTGATCCCGTCCATCGGGTTCGGGGCTTTGCCGGACGGCTGCATGGAGAGCAGCATCTCGTCCTGACGGTCGAGCCGTTCCATAACTTTCTGCATCCAGTTCTCGAAATTGTTGCGGGTAAGCAGTTCCATGTCCTACGTCCTCCTTCCTTTGGGTTTGCCGCCCGTGCGCAGCGTGTGGTTGCGTTTCATCTGTTCCGGGGTCGCGGCATCACCCGTAATGGTGCTGTCTTCGAGCAGGCGGTCGATTTCCGACTGCCGGTAGCGGCACTTGCCGCGCAGCACGACATAGGCGATGCGCTGTTCGCTGCGCATGCGCTGGAGGGTGCGGCAACTCACGTTCAGCAGGTGCGCCGCCTCGCGGGTGGTGAGCAGCCTGTCGGGGGATTCTTCCTTCCTCCCGCCGGAAACGGCACGCACGTGTGCCGCTATCTCGGCTATCTGTTCCGTCAATGCGGTGAAGGCGGAACTTTCCATCGTTATCACTTTCATATTCAGTCTTTTCTTTTGGTTTCTGCGGCAAAATTCGGCAATAAACCAAAGGGGCTTTAACAGCTCACTACGTGGCTCACGTAAGATTTTTATGGATAATGGCTCCGTAACCCGGACAGACGGCGCAACAAGCTGCCTTTTAGCGGGAAACGGTGCGTGTTCATGGCGGCTTCGTTACCTTTGCGGCAAACTCTGAAATGTTTTGCTTATGGAAATAGTATCTATCGAGAAAAAGACCTTCAACGCCCTCGCGGAGAAGGTAGCCACCCTTAGGCGCAGGAGCGACGGCGGGCGGATGGAAAGGTGGCTCACGGGCGAGGAGGTCTGCGGGCAGTTGAGGATCAGCCCGCGCACGTTGCAGACCTTGCGCGACAGGCGGCTTATCGGCTACTCGCAGATTAACCGCAGGTTCTATTACAAGCCGGAGGAGGTCAAAAGGCTCATTCCGCTTGTCGGCACGCTCTATCCCGGCGGAAAATGATTTTTATTATTCACAACCCACTGAATCCGAAAT
>NZ_JBCOCI010000156.1:0-484 GCF_040929485.1 Phocaeicola sp. RTP21198st1_B8_RTP21198_201120
GTCTATAATTATCCGTTTGCCCAAGAATATTCAGATTGTCCGCTTTTAATTCATCCTTTAAGGCGTCCATAAAAAGATATAAATCTTCTTCTTCTCTGAAACCATTTTTATTAAATGATACTTCAAAACCCTCTAATTCAATTTCTCCGAATAAACGTCTGTATCTAAAACTACCAGACTGTCCAAATATAACAGTTGGGAAATACCTCTCATCTCCTCCTCCAACAATTACTCGACCTCGACGCATTAACACTAAACCATTTGCTCCATTTTGGATTTTATCAAGTATTGCTATGAATCCTTTTGCTTTATATTCCCCCATTTCAAAATCTATTTCTTTTCTCCAAAGAATATTTTCACCATCAGGAGTTTTATAGAAAGGGGCATAAAGTATTCCATAATCTGGTGCTTCAAGACTTTGACCATTTACAATGATCTCAACATTCCCAGTTCTAAGGAACTGTCTCTAAATACTTGATAAGTG
>NZ_JBCOCI010000156.1:494-1138 GCF_040929485.1 Phocaeicola sp. RTP21198st1_B8_RTP21198_201120
CTTTTCCATTTGCCCTGGTTTTGGCGCATTTGTGGATAATTGAGATAATATTATTCTTGTATAATGCTCATTAGCTGGAGCATTTTTCTCAATCACAACAAGTTCTTCCTTTTCCTCTGTTGTTACTTTTTGTAAATCAAATTCAGTAAAACGTTCAACATCTTCTCCTAAAGCTTTTGTATATACACACCATTTATTTGCGAGCCAAACAGATGCTGTTTTCATACCCATTCCAAATTCATTTAAGCCGGTGTCATCCAATGGAATATGCGCAGGCTCAAAAGCCCTTTGATAGTTTACAGCATCAATACCTGCGGCATTGTCAGATATTAAAATTGTTCTATTCTCCCAATCAACAGAAATCTCAATGCGAAGTTTGTAATTAGATTCTAAATCAAATAATTCTGTTTTATGATTCAAGAAACTTTGCACTGCATTATCTACATACTCTCCCAATGTATTTGATACGGTATTGTTTAAATTTCGAAATGTACTATATACATTGGGTTTTAATGCAATTGACACCTTATTTATTTGTTTCATTTCCATCAAATAACAAATTTATTGCAATACGTTTTACAACTTCTACATTAACCGCATTTCCAAAAGCTTTAAATGCGCTGGCAATCGTATCAGGATATTCC
>NZ_JBCOCI010000156.1:1148-3318 GCF_040929485.1 Phocaeicola sp. RTP21198st1_B8_RTP21198_201120
TCATGTACCGACCTTTTTCTCCATTGGGAGTTATCAACCACGGAATTATAGGAATTTGAGTTGTTGTTAACACCAATGCAGGCGAATAGGTCGGCAATTTCACACGCATTCCAGATGGACGGAACTGAATAATTTTATTATATATTGTAGGGTGTTCTTCATAACCACAATTCCATTCAAATTTTTGATGGCTATTTTCGAATCCTTCTTGCTTAATTTCATCAATCCATGCATCAATCCATGATTTATTATCTTGATAGAATTGTCGGTTCTGTCTGATGAATTGTTTTTTCCAATCCGGGAATTGTCGTCCTGTTTTAGGTTTTCCTTGAGAATATATGGGAAGAAGTTGCAAAAAATCATCTTTTGAGTTTCCAACTATATCTTCTCCAAATTTACCTTTTTTCCCAGACAATTGTTGCCGTTTCTGAAAGTAAGGTGCTACCCCCTCGTAATCATAAGTGGCACCAAATTCCATTGCCCAAATAGGGAATGTTGGTAGTGTACTCTTATTTTGAGAAAGTAAATCCAAGAATTTTTGCCATGCTGCCATGTGCTTTCTCGTGACTGGACGTAAAGACATATAGTCTGTATCTTCAGGAATTAGTATTTGAGAAATATCACAGTCAGGCCTTTCCTCATGTTTTGGAAATGCAAAAGTTTGCAACCCACCTCTACTTTTTAAACGACCAACAATATACATTCTTGTTCGATGCTGGGGAATACCAAAATAATGGGGAGATATAATATCTTCTTTGACCTCATAAAGCATTGATAGCTTTTCATGAATTACACGATACGTATTTCCTTTATCATGAGATTTCAAGTTAGGAACATTCTCAAGAAATACAAATTCAGGCTTGTGAAATTCGAGAACTTCCATTATTTTATTAAACAAGTTGCCCCTTTCTTTCTCATCCTGAAACCCTTGTTGTTTTCCTGCTTGTGAAAATGGTTGACATGGAAAACCACCACATAAAATATCATGTGATGGAATGTCCTTTTCGATATTAATAAGATTAATATCCCCAGCACACTTCATACCAAAATTACTCTCATACAAAGTGCGTAAATCTTGCTGGAGTTCACTAGCAAATACACATTTGCAGCCCAATTGCTCTAAGGCCAAATGGAATCCTCCTAATCCTGCAAATAAATCTATAAACTTATATGTTGGCATAATTGGATCGTTTTTAAATTTGGTGTCATAATTAATTTTTCAGACATCCAATAGGTACAACATAGACTCCATCTGTTCGCTTATAGGCAAAATCACCAACGCCTGTCAGCACCATACAAAAAGCAGGAGCTTTCATTCGAGATGTATCTATGATATTTGAGAGTGCCATTAATGTTTTTGCACCATCCTCAATCAATTTCTCTCCACCCAATTTTATTTCAATGAGACCATACGAACCATTACGCAAATGTACTACAGCATCACATTCCAAACCATTCTTATCTCTATAATGATAGACAGAACCATCTAAGGCATCAGCATAAACCCTAAGATCTCGAATACACATTGTTTCAAAAAATAACCCAAAAGTATTTAGGTCGTTAATTAAATCATTGGGACCTAAACCAAGGGCTGCCACGCCAACCGAAGGGTCAACATAATACCTTGTATCAGATGTACGAACCGCTGTTTTACTTCTCAAGTTAGGATTCCATGCCGGCATATCCTCAATTACAAATATTTTCCGCAAAGCGGTAAGGTACGCATCTATCGTTTCATCGCTGACATCCTCTGGTTCATTTGTTGATATGTCGGCAAGGATTGTGGCGATACTTGCTTGAGAGCCTTGATGCCTGGCATATGAACGCATAATTCTTTTTGCCCGTTCTGCATCTCGTTTTACATTGTCTACTCGTGATATATCGCTATTTGTTATCGCTTTATAATATTCTGTTGCCTGTAATAGTGCCGCCTTTTCTGTTTTCTTTTGCAAAGCTTTAGGCCACCCCCCACGGCAAACAACAAACGCAAGCACTGGCAATGTAAGTTTATTCAAGGCTCCTATTTTATCCGGGGCAAGGAACAGTTCCGACAGACTTATCTCACCTGTAGAATCCCCTGATTCCCACAAACTCATAGGACGCATGGTGAGCCATCCATATCTTCCAGTACCTGTGTGGTGAATTTCCTTAGCTTCGACCTGTCTCTTAT
>NZ_JBCOCI010000156.1:3328-4315 GCF_040929485.1 Phocaeicola sp. RTP21198st1_B8_RTP21198_201120
TGCATCTCGGTGATCTACTTCAAACCGAATAGCATCCCAAAATTGAGGAACTTCCTGCCATTCGTCAATCAAACGAGGAGTTTCCCCTTCGAGCAAAAAACTAATATTGGTTTGAGCCATTTGCCTATATTGCTGTTGCTTAGTAGGGTCATCCATATAGATAACACTTTTGGCCTGTTGTTCAGCCGTGGTCGTTTTACCACAAGCTTTAGGTCCCTCTATCAATACAGCACCCATCGCCTCTAATTTATCACGCAGAAGTTGATCCGCTATTCGATTCTTATATTCCATACACCGTATTTTTCTGCAAAGATAGCTTATTTCTTTGTATTCCAAATCAATTTCAAAAATATATTTGGAAATTTGACGCAAAATCATTTGGAAATTTGGCTTTGTTTCGATTGGAAATTTGGCGTATAATTATTTTATACTATTGCGGTGATATTATTTACGGCATTTTCTTTGGAATATTCTCTATCTCTGACCTCATAATTAGGTATTAAGCATTTGCCACAGCCGTTTTCGTTTGGGCTTGCCCGTGTGCCACGAAATATCTTTCGGGGGAGCCTAATACCCCAACCGCCTTACGGCGTCGGGTAGGCTGCCATACAATCTGCAAGCAGAGGCGGTGGGATTATCCGATATATGACGGATTATAGAATGGCAGTCAAATGGATAAACAGCCTTTCCCGGTCGGAAGATTTTAGACCTCAATTCGCGAATAGGTTTTAACCGACAAAAGGGAGCTGAAAAAATTGTTACCAATAATTGTTTCTCGCGGGTTAAGAACGGATTTGCTTCTCCGACATAATCCGTTCATTTCTCAGCGGTCGAATTACGACCTTTTCCTTGTCGATAATGCTACCGGCATTCGAGTGTAAGAATCCTGTTTTAGAGTACGATTTCGGTCATCAAAGTTCAACCGCATTTCTTTTCAGTTGTTTGCATGAAACGGTTTACTTTAGTTTTCTTGCCCTATATATAGAG
>NZ_JBCOCI010000157.1:0-932 GCF_040929485.1 Phocaeicola sp. RTP21198st1_B8_RTP21198_201120
GATACAGGTAATTCATACGAGGGACTTTGCGAGTATGTAGGTGGCAAGTATATCAGCTATACCGAGGAGCATCCTATCACGATGAACCCTTTTGCTATCAAACATGAAGAGCTGAACATCGAGAAAATCGGTTTCTTGAAGAATCTGATTATGCTTATCTGGAAAGGCACCCAGGGAGTAGTTACCAAGACGGAAGACCGGCTTATTGAGCAAGTCATCAAAGAATACTTTGACGAGTATTTTGTGAACCGTCGTATTGAGAATCTCTCGTTTAACACCTTCTATGAATACAGTATTGTCCGCATTCCACAAATCATTGAAGAAAATAAACTTTCCGGCATTGACTTGGCAGCCTACAACTATCTATTGAAGGACTTCTACAAGGGTGGAAGCCATGAGGTGACGCTGAATGAGAACCTGGACACCAAACTGTTTGATGAGACCTTCATCGTGTTTGAAATCGACTCCATTAAGGATGACCCTCTTCTATTCCCTCTTGTTACGCTTATCATCATGGATGTATTCATCCAGAAGATGAGAATCAAGAAGAACCGTAAGGTACTGGTTATCGAAGAGGCATGGAAGGCTATCGCCTCTCCCATGATGGCCGAATATATCAAGTATCTCTACAAGACTGCCCGAAAGTTCTGGGCTTCTGTCGGTGTTGTAACGCAGGAAATACAGGATATTGTAGGAAGTCCTATTGTCAAGGAAGCTATCATCAATAACTCAGACGTGGTAATGCTGCTCGACCAGAGCAAATTCCGTGAGCGATTTGATGAGATTAAAGCCACGCTCGGTTTGACGGACGTTGATTGTAAGAAGATTTTCACTATCAACCGTCTGGAGAATAAGGAAGGACGAAGTTTCTTCCGTGAGGTCTTTATCCGACGTGGAAGTGTCGGGGCCGTATTTGGAGTTGAAGAGCCACG
>NZ_JBCOCI010000157.1:942-2391 GCF_040929485.1 Phocaeicola sp. RTP21198st1_B8_RTP21198_201120
CTATTGCCGAGATCGGAGTCTTTCAGGAATAACCAAGTCTTTGGCCTTTGTACAAAAGGTGAACCAGGCTCAACATGTTCTTAATCTCAAAACAAAAACAGAAATGTAAGATTTGAAAATGAAACGCTATCTGATAATACAACTTCTATTTCTCTGTGCTATAGTGCCTGCTATGGCACAGTATTACAGTGTAAATTATGATACTCGCACTGTAGCGGAAATGTCGGCGGCTTTCGGTACAGAAGCTGCTACTGAGGCGTATTATGCTCAACAGATAGCCAAGATCAGGGAACATTATCAGGCAGCGGAAGTGGCTGCTGCAGGAATCTTCAGTTCCAAGTTCCTCGATCGCAGAGCTCTCACAAATCTGGGACTTTGGACCAGTGCAACAGAGAACTACTATTACCGCCGTATATACAACATGGTGTCTGCCAAAATTATGCCCAAAATATGGACTGTTGCCGGCATGATGCTTAAAAGTCCTCATAACGCCCTCTATTGGGGTAGCTATCTCTATAAGATCTGTGATGAGGTAAAGACTTTGTGTTATCAGTTTGAGTCTATTGTTACCAATAGTACTTTGTCATTCAAGGACATCGTATTTCTTGAAATCAACCAGGAACTTGCAGCAATTCTGAAATTGTCAGAACTGGGCAATGTGGATTGGAATGTTCTGCTTGAAAGCTTCTCAAATATCGGGACAAACTTCACAAAGGAAAACCTGAAGCAAGACATAGATAACCTCTATGCGATGGGCGTTAGCCTTGCTTCAGCTGGAGCCGGCAATGCTGTAAGTTCCATTCTTGGGAACAGTTCCTTTAACGGTACCATCATGGAGAAGACAAGCAGTGTCATTGAGATAGCCGAGAATGTGTACGACTTATACGGCAATCTTTCCAAGAATGCCGGAAATACCTTATTACAGTTTATCGGTGGTGAGGAAGGCATCGCCAATCTCTTCTCTTTGTCGAATTACAACACAACGGCATGGATTACAGACTATGCCAATGAAGCATTCGGCCAGTACTACACACAAAGGTGGTATATCTACCGTGTAGATGCTGGCACCATTAAACTTTGCGACTATTATCCTCCCGAAGACAATAACTCAATTATCAATGGTGATCACTGGTACAGAATCAGCACTACAGATGAAAACTTTTATCCATCATCTACCCAACGAGAAGCTGCACTGCAGAACTCCGAGAATCATGCAGGATACAGCCGTTCACAGATAGCCAATCTGAACAAAGCCAATGATGGTTATACCTACAGCATCTCATACTACAAGCTCGCATATAAGATTACTTCTTCAAAAAAAGGATTATATGCAAAAGCATACGCTTACGAGATTTATGCTACCAAAAGCTGGAATCGTAAGGAAGTAGCCTATGAAGACATATTTGATTCATACACTATGGACCTGAATACCTTTAAGGCCGGGATGAA
>NZ_JBCOCI010000157.1:2401-4274 GCF_040929485.1 Phocaeicola sp. RTP21198st1_B8_RTP21198_201120
TGTCTGAACTTAACGATAATGAAGAAGGCTATACCTATTATCTGGGAAGTGACCCAAAGAAATACTACCAGACTACCAATGCCCAGAAAATTTCAGGATGTGAGACAGCAACCATCAGCGTAACCTGTCATGGTGGCGCCAAATTAGGAGAAGGTTCAACACAATACAAATGTTCTGATTGTGGAAGCAGTGTAAACAACCATACCAAGCAATGTTCTATGGCAACAAGTGTTTCCGAAGGAAGTATCAATATATCTGAAATAGACTCCAAAATAACGGAGTTGAAACGAAATATTGTCTCAGTACAATCAGAAATAACAGCACTGGAGGCAGAAAACGCAGAGCTCCTGAAAAAAATCCAGACAGCAAGCGTTGAGGATGCTGCAATATACAGACAGTCCTACAATGAGAACAAGGACAGAATATCAAGCCTAAAAGCTGAGATGAGCTCGTATGAGACAGAACTGTCACAGTATGAACAGGCAAAGCAGGAAGCTATCGACGGTGAGAATGCTGCCACGGATGACTACTACCGCATACCGGCTATCATGCAGGATTGTAAAACAGCCTATAATCTGTCGTGGAACGGTTCAGGTGCATGGGAAGGCAATACATTCGTTCGTACAGCCTCCATGCCCAACATCAACGGTACCATAACCTTTAAGGCAACCATATCCATAGCCCGGAAACCAAAGTATTTCCTTTGGATTAAGATACACCGTGCTATCGTACAAATTTCATGGACGCTTACTACTGAGTACAGTGACACACAGGTTGTTGAAGTTATCAATCTCGATCCGTCCAAATCGGATGCGGAAAAAGCCAACGAGGTCAATTCAAAATTATCAGAAGTGGCCAGAGAATTTCCGGATTGCACTCCTTCTGTGGAATATGCCAAAAGCAGTCCTATAGAAACAGATGATACCGGTGATACCTATCATCTGCTCTGGTCAAGTGACAGACTTGAAATAGCCCGTCAGATTGACACGAGACTAACCAATATCTATGCCGACCTTGTGTCATTGGAAAAGATGATGCACTACAAACATTCCATCATAGATATGCTGAAAAGCGTAGTCCCGTATATCAACGATGACAGTGGCAGAAGATTGACACTCATTGAACAATGTAGAAAACGATGGTTGCGTCAGGCAGCCTCCAGTGCCCACTCAGATACATATAATGGTAAATACGATGAAGATGAAAGCGACCAGGAATAAAATATTGCCGATTATTGTTTGCCTTTTGGTATTGTTCCCGTTCACTGCCAAGGCTCAATATGGTTTTGATGTAGCTTCCATAGAAGCCTATATCAACGACCATAAACAACAACGAAGTCTGCTGCTTGTTCGATCCACACTGGAAGCGAGCAACAAACTTCTGCATGAGTACAGCAGTGATGCCAATATCGGCTTCAGGGACATCAATAAGGAACTTGACAGATACACACGTGCGTTTGACGTTATTGACATTCTGTATCAGTCTCTTAGAACTAGTCTCAATATCTACAACACCTACGAAAACATCAGTGACCGTGTGGGTGATTATAAAAACATGCTTGAAGACTTCAGAAAGAAGTGTCTGGACAGAGGAAACATTGTAAGTACAGATACCTTGATAATCACAGTCAATGCCGGGGCCTTGGCAAAGATTGCCGAAGAAGGAGACAATCTGTATCGTTCGGTCAGTGATTTAATCCTGTATGCTACCGGTGCGGCAGCCTGTTCTACAGCGGATCTCTATCTCATTCTGATGAACATAAACAACTCACTTGACAATATCAGGACGCATCTGAACAGGGCATACTTTGAGACCTGGAGATACATTCAGGTACGCATCGGATATTGGAAAAGACAGGTTTATCGTGCAAAGA
>NZ_JBCOCI010000158.1:0-4225 GCF_040929485.1 Phocaeicola sp. RTP21198st1_B8_RTP21198_201120
ATCTATGACATTTACGAGGAAGTGGTAGAGGTCTACATCTTGGAGGTAGAGGGGCATTACAACGATAAATGATAAAACTGTTATGGTCGAATATTGTGTTTACTGGTTAGAGAACGGCGAGCCTATGCACGAGGTGTTCTCTTCTCTTGCCGCCGCCGAGATGTACTCATGTGCGATAAGAGGGAAAGAAAACATTGAATGGGTGGAGGTGTCCGAAGAAGAAACCATTGATTTGGACGAACTGGAAGACATGTTCCCGGATGACTTCTGCGGCGTGTAATCCCCTTGGGTAGAAATGGGGTAGAATTTGTTAGGCTGTGGGGGATTTTCTAACACGCCGGGGCTTTTTGCTGGGCGGTTGGCGTGGATGTATTCCCATGCGGCATGTGTATATATAGCAAGAAGTGTCCTTGTCGGACAATTCTTGCTTTTCTCGCTTTGCTCAAAAAGATTTTAAGATTACCTTTGTGGCATGGAACTAAGACGGAACGAAAAGATTACATTCCGGTGTACCGAACTTGAAAAGGACGCACTTGCGGAGCAGGCAGCCCGGTGCAGTCTAAGCGTATCGGAATACTGCCGGAGTTTGTCCCTTGGGGGGCGCCCAAGGGAGAGGTACACCGAGGAGGAACGGCAGCTTCTCCGGGACATAGCCCAGTTGAAAGGAACGCTCCAACGGCTGAACAACTACTTCGGTGGTCGCCAGTACCGGGAAGTGTTCGAGGAGAACCGGGCACTAATTACAGAGCTCAAAAAAATACTCTCACGATGATAGGGAAAGGGAAAAGCATATCACATGGTGTGGCGGCATTGGAGTACGACCTCGCCAAAGAGATAAACGGGCAGGCAGTAGCCACCGAGATAGCCCGGCATGAACTTTATGGGTGTACTGGTGCGGAAATGGTGCAGGAAATGAAACCGTATCACATTGATTTTCCGAACGTAAAAAACAACTGCCTACGTTTCGAGGTCAGCCCCTCGATAGAGGAAAGCGCCACCTTTACGGATGCGGACTGGGCGGAACTTGGTAACGACTTCATGCAGCGCATGGGGTTGGCGAACCACCAGTACATCATCATCCGGCACAGCGGTACGGAGAGCAAGAAAGAGCAAGCCCACCTGCACATACTGGCAAACCGGGTTTCCCTTTCCGGGGAACTGTACCGGGACAACTGGATAGGGAAAAAGGCAACGGAAGCCGCCAATGCCATAGCCAAGGAACGGAACTTTGTACAGTCGCAGGACATTGGCAAAGTCAACAAAGCGGAAATCAAGGAAGCCATGGACGGCGTATTGAAGAAGATGCAGGGCTTTGACTTTACCAAATTCAAGGAAGAACTTGGTAAGAGAGGTTTTAAAGTCCGGGAAGCCAGGGCAAGCACCGGGAAACTTAACGGCTACTATGTCACAGCCCGAAGCGGTACGGAGTATAAGGCAAGCGAGATAGGGAAAGGCTACACTCTCGCCCATATCGAGCGGACACAAAGCAAACTGAAGTGCAACTCAATGAACATATCTCATGGAAACAAACTCACACCCGGAAGCGGCAGCTTCCAACGTTAAGCAGGGACAGTACAGCCCCCGGAAAAGAAAAGATACAACGCCAAGGGTAAACCCGCAGCTTGCGGTAGAACTGGTGTATCAAGAACTAAAGCGTGTTGAAGTCTATACGAAGCGCATAGAGGACGCAACAGCCCGAAAGGTACAAATAGACGGGAAAAGCCTTGAAAGTGCCGAAAATCGCCTAAAAAACGTGTTGGCGGACTTTGAACGGCAGGGGTACAGAATGAAAAACGGCGGTTATGTGGACAAACGAATTTCGTTCTACTCAATCCTTTGTGCTGTTATCTCCCTATTGTTCGCTTGTTTCATGTGCTATCTTTGGACGGATGCAGCCAAAGACCGGGACAACTACAAGCAGTATTATGAATACTACCAAGAGCAGGCAAGGGAACAAAAGGGGAATAAATAAACATCTAACTTTACGAATTATGGGAACAACGGAACACGAAGAACCCCGGTTCTTCTTCATACTGAACAAGGGTGCGAAGTCCGGCGGCGAAATCACCCATGCCGTCCTAAACGGTAGTATCGTTTCGAAGCCGGCAGGCTGGGACGCCTTTCATGGGCTTGCACTGGCGAGAGAGAAACTAAGCAGCGAGGAAATACAACAGCAGATGAAAGAACTTGGTGTAGAAATGGAAATCGTTCCTCTGATTTGACAAGATTACCCGGAGTGTTTCAGCCGGGTAATCTTGTTACTTATCCTTGATTTTCCCTTTAAGGGCGTTTATAATCCACCCTTTCGGATTGTTCTTTTCTCGTGATTTTCCGTTTAGGAGAGCCAGTTCTCCGATAAGGTCGGTTATCTTTTCTTGTGCCGTTATGAATGTCTCTTTGTTCCGGTTTATCTCTTCCGATGTGAAGCCGCAGGAATAACGGAGGTACTCGTACACATGGCTGTCTATCTGATATCGTGCTGTAACCTTTGCTTGCAATTCTTTCCCTTCCAGTTCTTCATCTCTGAACTGTGGTTGATAGACCGGGTAGAACCTAAACCCGGTCACCTTGCTACGTTTGTTGTTTGGGTTTTCACGCACTTTCACGTAGTTGAAAGTGTATGGGCAGCTCTCATCAAGCGCAGCCTTTGCTGGTTTCAAAACTCTTTCCTCAAAATGATCTATTCTGTCTTTTCCGTTCTTGTCCTTGTATTTGTCCGCAGGTATGCCAAGACGGTCTTTCAAGTTTTCAAGGGATATATCCAAAGGGTACACCTGCCCACTCATTAACATGTAAAACCTAAGGGAATACCCAGTAGGTAGCGCAAGAGCCTTGTTTAACTCAAATTCTCTGTACCCCTTGGCGAACTTGGTAAACACATCCCAAAGGTCGTTAGACACACGAAAGGTTATAATGCCAGTGCGTTTTTTATATTTTGGGTTAGATATAAATCCGCACTTCCACCATTCCTCGTCATCTTCGTAAGTAAAAAAACGTCCTGCCAAAGAATCGAGTGCGGCTATGATTTCATTGTAATCACGTCCGGAAAAAATAACGTCAGATACATGCATTTGTGCATCAACATCCCAAAGTCCATGCTCAAACTTGCGTTTCGTGCCTGCATAATCTTTCAGTTTTACTCCCTTTAGTTCAGCTTGGCACGCTTCCAGTATGCGAAGAACTATTCTTTGTTCGTGTATGGACATGTCTTGCTGTTTTGACCATGTATATACCCATGAAACAACAACATCTTTATTCTTGGTAATAGGTAGTTTCTTTTTCATAAACGATTGATTTGCTGCAAATATACACAATCCCCACATTAAAACAAAAAAAGAGGGGTAAAACTCCCAAAGTGTGGGGACTAATTTACTTTTAAACTCCCAAAGTGTGGGGACTAAACTCCCAAAGTGTGGGGAAACACATGTTCTAATCCCTTTATTTATGGGCGTTTGCGAAGAAGTGATAGAGCATATTACAGACGATGCTTATAACAGACAAGGGGAATTTATAGAGCTAAGTGGTTGATTTACTGTCGGAAAAAGAAAAACGATAGGGAAAAAGAGCAAAGCAAAACCAACCAACGGGCGGTAGGATTGGAAACGGGTTTTTATGGCGTGTACACGTTTGTGTACAAAATGTTTGTATTTTATTGAAATATAGCTATCTTTGTGCTGAATTTAAAAGCAAACAGATATGGAAGCATTATCAGTAAGAGAATACCGTAACAACCTCGCAGCGTCTTTCACCAAAGCTGACAATGGCGAGCAGGTACTAATTCGCAGGAAAAACGAGATTTACGCTTTGGTAAAAGTTGGTCGTGAAGATTTGAAGATAACCCCGGAGCTGCAAGCAAGGATTGACAAGGCAAGGGAAGAAATCAAATCCGGAAAGTGTGTTACCCTCAAAAGCAGTGAGGATATTGACGCTTATTTCGATAGTCTATGATGTACACAATTAGGGTTTCCGACGGGGTGGATAAGGTGATTGCCAAATGGAAGAAATCAAACCCCAATTTGTTCAAGAAGTATAAGAAAATCTACAAAGAATTGTTAGAGCACCCTAAGACTGGGCTTGGGCATCCCGAAGCGTTAAGGGGCGGTGGGGATATTACATGGTCTCGACACATTACCGCCCATGACCGGATAATCTATGACATTTACGAGGAAGTGGTAGAGGTCTACATCTTGGAGGTAGAGGGGCATTACAACGATAAATGATAAAA
>NZ_JBCOCI010000159.1:0-4177 GCF_040929485.1 Phocaeicola sp. RTP21198st1_B8_RTP21198_201120
TGGCAAGAAGAACAGAAAAAGATATAGAGCGAATGCAGTCCTCCCTTGAAGCAAGAAAGGCAAATGCGAAAGACGGTTTGTTGAAAGAATGTATCGAAGCCGACATGAATTTCCATATTGCAATTGCCGATGCTACCCACAATCGAATATTGGCAGACATTTACCGTTCTGCTTCCCTGCATTTGCTTTCGGAGTTCAATCGTATTTACGATGGTACGGATTGCTTCATAAATTCACAATCTTCTCACGAGAAGTTGTTGAGATACATCATTGCAGGCGATTTGAAGAACGCCCGGAAGACGGCAACACGGATTGTAGAAGAGCCATAGAACGAGAAACAACTAAAAATATGACAATCAAATGATAAAGAATACAGAAAACAACAACGGAAAAGTGGTCGTTCTTTTTGAAGTAACGCCAACGGCAGAGGGTAAAGTACGCTATCTCGAACTTGCCGCCCAATTAAAACTATTGCTTTCAGATGCAAAAGGTTTTATTCGTTCCGAACGGTTCAGTAGTCTGAATGAAGAAGGTAAACTGTTGTCTCTGAATGTATGGGAGAACGAAGAAGCCGTTGAAAAGTGGCGTAATGAACTTCACCACCGTACGAGCCAATCGGAAGGACGTGAAAGGCTTTTTGAAAATTACCGAATCACCGTCGCTTCCGTCATAAGGGAATATGACGATTCCAATCGGAATGAGGCTCCAGCGGATTCTAATGAATATTTCCACAACAAGCAAGCTGATGACCGACCGTAATATTTTTATCTATGGCGAGACAGAGGTGTCCTATTTGAAAAAGCGGGATAAAAAACTTGCCGAGGTAATGGAAAAGGTTGGGCCGATAGAGCGGGAAGTTATTCCCGACTTGTTTGCCGCTTTGGTCAATTCGATTATAGGGCAACAGATTTCGACAAAGGCTCACAAGACAATCTGGAAAAAGATGGTAACCGTCCTCGGCGAGATAACACCGCAGGTCATCGACAGTTTAAGCGACGAAGAGTTACAGCAATTCGGCATTACATTCAAAAAAGTGGCTTACATCAAATCGGCAGCACAAAAAGTCTTATCGGGTGAACTTAACATCGAATCCCTTAGGGCAATGTCGGACGAAGAGGTCTGTGCCAAACTTGTAGAACTCGACGGTATAGGAATCTGGACAGCCGAAATGCTTATGCTGTTTTCCATGCAGCGTCGCAACATATTGAGTTTCGGCGACCTCGCTCTTGTGCGGGGTATGCGTATGGTCTATCACCATAAAGTAATAAACAGGCAACTGTTCGACCGATATAAGAAACGGTTTTCTCCTTATGCTTCCGTCGCAGGTCTTTACTTTTGGGCTGTGGCAGGAGGCGCAATAGAAGGAATGAAAGATTATGCACCGACCAACAACAAGTATGATGAAAACAGAAGAAAAGATAAAAGCGGTAAGAAATAGAGACGCAAGCTATCGTGATAAATTTTTCGTTGCCGTCAGAACAACGAAAATTGTTTGTACACCGGATTGTCCGGCGAAGCCTCTGGAAAAGAACATCGTGTTTTATGATACGCTTGAGGAAGCATTACAAGCCGGATATAGACCATGTAAAATATGTATGAAAGAATTTCCCAACAATAAAAGGAACAATATGGAAACTATAAAGATTACACGGTATCAATCGCCCGTGGGTGATATGCTTGTCGGTTCTTACGGCGACAAGCTGTGTATTTGCGATTGGGCGGTGGAGAAACGCCGCAGTACGATAGACCGCCGCATACAGCGACATCTGAGTGCGAAGTACGAAGAAGGAACTTCCGACGTCATCAAACGGACCATTGGGGAACTCGAAGAATATTTTGCCGGACACCGTAAGATATTCGACATCCCCGTTGTCTTTACCGGTTCGGAATTTCAATGTACTGTATGGGAAGAACTGATGAAAATACCCTATGGAAGGACCATATCTTATGGCGAACTTGCCCGCCGCATCCATAACCCGAAGGCTGTACGTGCAGTTGCATCGGCCAATGCCACCAATCCTATCTCTATCTTGGTACCCTGCCACCGGGTAATCGGCAGCAATCATAAACTCACGGGATACGGAGGCGGCCTCGATGCCAAAAAAGGATTATTGGAGTTGGAATGTTCTAATACAGAAGGAATAGAGTTATGGTAGCTTTAATTTAATATGCAAAAGTACGAAAAGTGCCATTCATAAGGGAAATTATGAACAGCACTTTTTTTATTATCTTCCAGCAAGATAAAACGGTTATAGCTTCATTCCCCTGCCTTTTCTTTGCGGCTGTATGGGGCGGTGTATGTTCTGCCTTAGCTTGTCGAATTGCTCCTTGAACCATTCGGCAATGGGCTTTCGGTCGATGGCAAGAACTAATTTCGTCCCGTCCGTGGGGTCTTTCATCACTTGAACCCCTGCCTTTTCGGTCTTGAATTTCCGTCCGTGTTCCTCCGAGTAGAGTTCCCCTGCATACTCCAACGGCTTTCCCTTGACGAGTGTTTCCGTCTGCCCGTCGCTGAACCCGACAAGGCGGCAGAGGTTTTCGATACGGAGCATTTCACGGAAATAGGGAAACCATGCCGCCGCCCTTGCGATTATCGTTTTCAGAAACGATATTTCCTGCTTGTGTTTCGCTTCCTTGTCTGCTATCTCCCTGCGGTGCTTCCGCTCTACTTCCGCCATTTGTCGGCTGTGGTCGGTCTGCATGGTCTGTATTCTATCTTGCAGGGCTTCGATGGCTTCCCCGTGCGTGGCTACCTCCCTACGCAGGGCGGTGTTCTCCCTCTCCAGCGTCTTGACCTTGTTACTGCCGAAAAGAGAACCGACACTCTCGGCGATGTTGGCGGCTGCGGTGGTTGCCGCCCCTTTCAGCTTCTCGGTCTGTATCTCTTTTTTCGCCCGTTTGAGTTCCTCCTGCGCCGTTTCTTTCTGACGCTGCAAATCCACTACCTCCGCTTTGAGGCTGTCGGCGAGTTTCTTCGTTTCATTGTAATACTGCTGCGTGGACTTGTGCCGTGCCTTTGAACCGTCTATGCCCCTTTGCAGCCCGTATTTCGCCATCGCCACGGCATAGGTGTCTTGATAGGATTTCAGCCTTAGCCGTGTCATAATATCATCGGCGCATAGCCTTACGGTGTCGGTCGGCTTCTTGCGGTATCGCTTCTTCGTCTGCTCCTCCCGTTTCCTGCGCTTGCGCTCTCCCTTGACGATGGGAACGAGCGTGACGTGTATGTGGGGCGTTTCCTCGTCCCGATGCAGGTGCGCCGCCACGATGTTCTCCTTTCCGAACGTGTCGGCGAAGTATTTCATATTGTCGGCGCACCACTCGTCCAAACGTCCCTCCCTTTCGATGCGTTCCATGTCCTCGTGCGTTCCCGACACGTTGATGCGGATTGCCCGTACTTGGTTGTTTCCGATTTTGCGTGTCAGCCCAGCTTCTTCTAATCTTCTCTGGATAGCCGCCGAACGGTCTTTTATCCCGTCGGGGTACGCAACGAGTTTTCGGTTCAGGTGCGTCCGTGTCGGGTCTGCGTTCTTCGGGATGATAAAACGCTCGATGTGGGCGGTCGTTCCGCTGTCGGAACCGTGCGCCTTTTCCATGTGCAATACTACGAAACCCATATATATTCCTTTCTTTTTTAGCTTGTGAAACAATAAACTTGACTATCTTTGAGGGCGGCGAAATGCCGTCCTCAACGGGGTGTGCAGAGGGGCTTGCCCCTTGCCTTATTGGGGAATTTTCAGCGATACGGAGTATTGCGGCTTGGAAAATTCCCTAATAAGCTACGGTATTTTCTCCGTAAATACCCTGCGGCGTGTCAGCGGTCTTTCTGTGGTGGCTCTCCCTGCCACCTGCTTACCCGTATAACCCCACCTTATTATTTTTCCCTTTCGGTCGGTGGTGGGCGGCGGGGCGGTCGTTTCCGTTTTCAAAGGCTTCTTTGCACGGGGCGGTCGGATGCAAGGTTTAGGGGAAGAATACTACCCGAAGCATGAGGGTGGAGATTGTTCCCCTAACGGCGTAGCCGCCCGACCTTGCAGCCGACGGAAAGCCCCGTGCTTGCTTCGCCTTTGTAAACGGGAATGACTGCTCCGCTTTCCTGCGGTCGGGAAACAGCCCCTTTCCGTCCGTGCGACGGTATGACCGTATGAATGTATGACCGTATTACGGACTGATACCC
>NZ_JBCOCI010000160.1:0-4029 GCF_040929485.1 Phocaeicola sp. RTP21198st1_B8_RTP21198_201120
GAATAGTACTGAAAGTGAATTCTTTGCGACAGCAGCGTAATTTGGGTTTTACGGCAAAATCACCCCGATGGGCCATTGCATACAAGTTTCAGGCCGAACAGGCACTTACCCGTTTGAACAAGGTGACCTATCAAGTGGGAAGAACAGGTGCTGTGACTCCGGTGGCCAATCTGGATCCCGTACAGCTATCCGGAACCGTGGTAAAGCGTGCTTCGCTCCATAATGCAGACATCATAGAAGGGCTGGATTTGCATATCGGCGATATGGTTTATGTAGAAAAAGGGGGCGAGATTATTCCAAAAATTGTAGGTGTGGACAAGAACGCCCGTATTATGATAGGTGATAAAGTAAAGTTTATTACTTATTGCCCCGAGTGTGGCAGTAAATTGGTGCGCTATGAAGGTGAAGCTGCTTATTATTGTACCAATGATGCCGCTTGCCCCCCACAGATCAAGGGAAAAATAGAACATTTTATCAGCCGTAGGGCTATGGATATTGATGGACTCGGTCCGGAAACGGTAGATCAGTTTTACCAGGAAGGATTGATACGTGATGTTGCCGATCTGTATACTTTAAAAACATCGGATATCATCAACCTGGAACGTATGGGAGAAAAATCCGCTGAGAATATAATAAAAGGTATAGAGCAGTCCAAAGAAGTGCCGTTTGAAAGGGTGCTCTTTGCATTGGGTATCCGTTTTGTGGGTGAAACTGTGGCGAAGAAGGTGGCGAAATCCTTTAAGTCGATGGATGCTTTGGCAGACGCGAGTTTAGATGATTTGATTCATGTCGATGAAATCGGAGAAAAAATAGCACAGAGTATCTTGTTGTACTTTGCTAATCCGAAGAATCGTGACATTATAGAGCGTCTTCGTGTGGCGGGTGTGAGATTGGAAGCTGATGAGGAGGATACTTCGGGACACACTGACAAATTGGCAGGGAAATCTATTGTGATTAGTGGGGTTTTCGCCCATCATTCGCGTGACGAATATAAGGAGTTAATTGAAAAGCATGGTGGTAAGAATGTGGGAAGTATTTCGTCCAAGACCAGCTTTGTTTTGGCGGGTGACAATATGGGACCCAGTAAACTGGAGCAAGCGCAGAAACTGGGTGTGACCATTGTGAGCGAAGAGGAGTTTCTGCAAATGATAGAGTGACTTTTTAGCGAGTATAAACTAAAAATAGTGTGATTTTTATCGCTAAAAGAGAAAATATTCGTACTTTTGTAGGCTATTAAATAAGAATTTATAATTCATTTATGATACAGACAAGATTAAAAGGCATGGGAGTAGCGTTGATTACTCCTTTCAAGGAAGATGACAGCGTTGATTATGATGCGTTACTTCGTCTGGTTGATTACCAGCTTCAAAATGGAACAGATTTTTTGTGCGTGTTGGGAACCACGGCTGAAACCCCGACTTTGACTAAAGAAGAAAAAGACAAGATAAAACGTTTGATAATCGAAAGAGTGAATGGACGTATCCCTATTCTGCTGGGAGTTAGCAGCAACTGTACCCGTGCTGTTGTGGAAACGCTGAAAAATGATGATATGACAGGAGTTGATGCCGTACTTGTTGCTGTACCTTATTATAACAAACCTTCCCAGGAAGGTATTTACCAACACTATAAAGCGATTGCTGAAGCGACGGATCTTCCTGTGGTTCTTTATAATGTACCGGGACGTACCGGTGTGAACATGACTGCTGAGACCACCTTGCGTCTGGCACGCGATTTCAAGAATATTATCGCTATCAAGGAGGCATCGGGTAATATTACTCAGATGGATGATATCATCAAGAATAAACCGGCTAATTTTGATGTGATTTCGGGTGATGATGGTATTACATTTCCTTTGATTACTTTGGGTGCTGTAGGGGTTATCTCGGTTATCGGTAATGCATTTCCGCGTGAATTCAGTCGTATGACTCGTTTGGCATTACAGGGTGATTTTGCAAATGCATTGACTATTCATCATAGGTTTACGGAATTATTCAGCCTGTTGTTCGTAGATGGTAATCCTGCCGGGGTGAAGGCTATGTTGAATGTAATGGGGCTGATTGAAAATAAATTACGTTTGCCGCTTGTACCGACTCGTATCACAACATTTGAAAAGATGCGTGCTATTTTGGATGAATTGAAAATTAAATGCTGATAAAGGAATTTTTTTAATTAGATAAGACTGGTGTTTCGTCATTAAAAACACCAGTCTTTTTTTATGCCTGTCTGTTCGTTCTTTGATATATTATACCTGTAAGATTCTATATCTTTCACGCGTAACATTACTAATCTTTCACCTGATACATTAGTAACGTGTTACCCGACACGTTACTAACCTGTCGGTCTGTATGTTAGTAACCTTTGAAACGCCTTGTTTTTTAAAAAAGAACAAGCGCTTGTTTAAAGATGAACTGTTCTTTTCAGGTGTGTGAGAAGTTGTGTTGGTCGTCATTGTTTCGTTGGAGAAGGTGTAGGCGTGATTGAGGATAATTTCAATGCTTCCAAGAAGCGTTCCCAAGTTCTTCTAAACCATAATGCTTCTTTTTTATATGCTGCAAAGATATAAGAACGGAAAAATGGTAGACCTGTAGAAGCGCGGAGGTGCTTAACAGGGGATTTTCCCCCAAGAATTACAACTGAGCCATTTAAATTTAAAAAAAGAGAGAAAATACAAGAAAAGACCATCAGAAAAGATGGCCTTCTTTGTGATCGCGACAGGATTCAAACCTGTAACCGGCTGATCCGTAGTCAGCTACTCTATTCAGTTGAGCTACGCGACCATTGCAAAACTAATCGAACTTCTTTTGGTAGTGACCGCGACAGGATTCAAACCTGTAACCGGCTGATCCGTAGTCAGCTACTCTATTCAGTTGAGCTACGCGGCCATTATTTATTGTTCTTTTGTTTTAACGGGTGCAAAGATACGGACTTTTTTTGAAAATGCAAGCGTTTTACTAAAACTTTTTTCTAAAAATTATTCGATGAAACGGGAGTTAAACAACTGCCAGCCCAGTGTTAAACCTACATTCCAATCGTTAGACGGTGAACTATAGTGGTTTACATAAGCACTGATAGAACCGAACGATAATTGAAAAACTAATGAGATTTCTCCAAGATATTCGAATTTTGTGAAAGCTTTCCCGTAATATGCTTGTCCATATTCATCTTTCTTGATAGGAAAGATGGGTACAAATCCATAAAATTCTCCGCGTAATTGAAAAGACTCGCTTAACTGGTAGATGGGCATGGCGCCGACTCCGGCATATTGATTAGCACGGAAAGCCTCATTATAGGTTACTTTGCTATGGGCTGTCGGAGTGAATTCTCCTGCCTGCATTAATGTAGCCGTATAATTATTGGAGAAATTTCGGGATGAGTAATACGCCTCTAGATACGCTCCCAAGGTAAACTTAGGACTTACCTTATGGTATGTTTCGTTCTGATATGAAACTTGAAGCCAGGATTGTACCTTTTTATAAGGTTCCGGTGTGTCTTTAGTCACTTTGGATGCACCTGATCTGAAATGTTCTGTGCCGGTGAAAATTTGTGCAGCCATTTTTTCACGACTTCCTTGTGTGGCAAACTGGCGGGCATTCAAGGTGCTTCCTTCCAATACGATAGAGCCTCCGAAGATAGAATAAGTGCTTTTATCATGTTTTGTCTCGCTGAAGTCGATGATATTGGTTTGGAAGTACCTGTCTTCCATACGGGCTATACCTACACCGAATTCAGCTTTCTTACGGCTTAGAAACGGTAATGACACCTTCAATTTTACAAACTCTTCTCTTTTCTTGTTGAAAGCCGGATTGTCTTTATTGGAAAAGAATTTGGCTTCTTTGAAATAATCGAAGGTAGAGATCGAGGCTATGAATTTATAAGATGTAGGCAGCTTGGTTGGAAAATCAATTCGTGCTGCAAGTTGCACATTATTGTAGACCCGACCTAACTGTCCGTCAAAATTAAATTCTTTTGAATAATAGTTCAAGTTTTGATAGGAAGCACCAAAATAGACTTGATTGGAGCCACTGGAAG
>NZ_JBCOCI010000161.1:0-3962 GCF_040929485.1 Phocaeicola sp. RTP21198st1_B8_RTP21198_201120
GTTATCTGCTGCATTATTTTTCTGTACGTTGCGTAACCTTCAAAGAACTCTTCAAACGCAACGATAAGACAAAAATCGGAAGTAAACTTCCAATTTTAGGGTAGCCCCTTTTAGACGGGCGCCAGTCGGCACCCGTCTAAAAAAGAATCCACAAATTTAACGATTATTATTTGCATATTGTCATGGGAAGAAGGTTTTCGTAATCCGTTCTTCCCTTCTTTAATTCTCTTAGCAGCTTGCAGAAGTAATTCCTGAAGGAGACTCCTGCCTGTTTGCAGGTTTCTATAAAGGTATTATAGATTGCGGAGTTCTGTATTCCTTTCACGCTTCCGAAGAACAGGCTGTTCTTTCGTTGGACAGTGATTGGTCTTATCGCTCTTTCTGCTGTCATATTGTCTATGGAGTATTCTCCGTCATTTCTGTAGGAGAAGATCTGATTCCAGAAGTTCTTCAGATAGTTAAGGGCCTTGCTCATAAGTTCGCTTCGGCTCTCATCCGGATTTGCCAGCAAATCATAAAGCTCCGTCCTTAACTTCTCGATGATTTCCGTCGTTTCCTTACCGTTCCTTCTGCTGTAAATCTCGTCCGCAGTAAGTTTTTCCCGACGGTAAGTCTCTTCCATGCCGTATAGCTTTGCTATCAGCTCAAGGAAGATTCTTGCCTGCAGACTTCCCTGGTCGTAGGCGTACTTGAACTTGGCTCTTGCATGAGCCAGACAGCAGAGATGCTCTATATCCATAAGTTCATTGTCTAGATACATATATACGTTGTAACCGTCACTCTGCAGTGATTTGATTTTTGCATCACCAAGGAACTCCTTCAACACATTTCTGTTCCTGCCTCCATGTTTCTGTACACCTTCATCATCCGTTGTATCCTCGTAGAAGAAGATGACTATACGCGCTTTTCTGTTTACCAGACACCACATATAGGTCTTTCGTTTCTTATTGTATGCGTGATAGCGGAGCCATGTCTCGTCCACATTCACGTTGGCACCGTCCTGAAGGGCAATCTTCTTGAGGGCAGGTATCAGCTTATTGAGCTGCATGGCACCTTTGTCGGCCCAGTTCAGCAGGTTCTGCACAGAGGTGTTCCAGTCCATATCCGACAGACGGTTCTTCGCCTCCCTGTATGCCGGTGTTGACATCTGGAAGCGGTTAAACATCAGATACGAGAGCATGTTTGCCGTAATGCTTGTACCCGGTACTATCTCGTCATAAAGGCTTGCCCGGACGTCATCCTTCATAGGAAGGAACATGCTTTCAATCCTGCCGTCGGCATGCTTCACCTTAAGTACCTCAAAGTGATGTTCCTCAATATGGCTCACAATGCTTCTTATTTTACGGTAGCTTGACGATATTACAACAGAATCCTCAGGAAGCATTGTATAATCAGACCTGTGTATAATCGGTGTACCTACACAAGTCTTATTGTATGTCATTCCTTTCCTGTATGGTCTTTCCTTGGAAAGGGAAGCCTTCGGAGTATCCTGCGTGTCGCATGATGCGGAAGAGTCCGGCTGTGGGACCTCGCTTGGTGGAGCAGTAGGAGTACCGTCAAAATCATCCTTGTCATCATGCTTCCCTTTTACGACCCTTTTACGGTCAATACCTTTGAGACTTTTGGAAGAGGCATAGGTCTGGGTATTCATAATGGAAAGACGTTCTAAAAGGGCATTATACTTTTTCTCAAGTTTTTTATACTCCTTATCGCGGAGCTTGTATTCAAGGACAACCTTGTCAGCCTTGCTGTTTGCCTTAAGCAGGGCATTTGTAAGGGAGTCTATTTTCTTATTGGACTCCTTCAGGTCTTTTCCTATTTCATCAAGCCGTGCTATCATTTCGTCAAGCTGCTTGCTCTTGCTCTGATTCTCCTCAAACAGGAACAGGGCGAACCTCTTTATCTGCTCATTATCCATACCTTCAAGGGGTGTATGCTCCTTTTCGGGTCTGTTCATCATCTCTTCAAGATGCTTCTGTCTGAGTATGTGTTCTATAAGTTCCTCTGTTTCCATGTTCTCTAAATTTTATGTAAAGATACTCATTTTCAGTGAGATACGCAAATATTTAGAGAGCTTTTATTGCTGATATTCAGAGTTTTATCATTAAATTCTTATGCTCGTTATTACCGGAGTTTCAAGTATCGTGACCAGGTCTTTCCAGTCTATCTTATACACTGTCACGTCATCCTTGCGCTCTATCCTCATGAACCTGTAGCCCTTTATGAAGGACTTCTCATGAAGATAATAGGCATTGCGCTCATAGTGTATCATGCGAACCTTGCGCTGGTCTTTAGACATGAACATGTAAACATCACCATTCAATGGATCACGGTGGTATCGACCTCGGATTATCTCGCATATACGCTGAGCCTTGCATCTCATATCGTGAAGCTCAGGAAGGTAGTAGAAGTTGTGAAGACCGTTGATGCTCAGCATAAGCCCTCCAGTTTCTCTACCAGTGTTTTCAGCCCCTGATAGTCTAAGCCTTTCTTCTGTATGCACAAGCCCTCACGAGTTCTTATCGTCACCATAATGCTTCCTTTATGGGGAGTTGTACGTTTGAGCTTGTCTTTAGCAACCTCCTGCCGTTCTTCATTGCCTGTCCGAATCAGCTCTTCCGGAATTCCTTCAACTTCTACAGGTACAACCTTTTTCTGTGTCTTCTTGAACCAGTCATAGAATGCCGTGTATGGAATATTGTTACCAATGCAGAACGAGTTGATGGAAACTCCATTGGGCTCACCCTCGGTTTTGTAGAGGAACCACAGTCTTTCAAAATCTTTTTCGCTAAACATAATCTTTCAAGTTTTAAGTTTAGCACGAAGGTATGGGAAAGAAACATGCTAGTCAATACGCCAATTTTGGAAGCTTACTCATCTACTAACAGGTGTATCACATTGTTGCTGAATGAACTTTATTATCCGAACTATAAAATCGTTCGAACACCCTACCAGTAGTATTTCAGCACACAATTAAAAAAAGTGATTTTAATTTTACGTTTCAATATACCTTAATGGGCCTTTCACAAGGCTTATTAAGCCCACGAATAAAAGTTAACCGATTCTTTCCCCTTTCGGTCATCTAAATCGTCATTTCAGCAATGCGCCATATATTTCAACAGCGGGGCTTCATCAGTTAATGATTTAGGTATATCATCATTATGTTAGTTGCAAATAATATATATTTCAAAGATTTATTCTAATTCAAAATCTCCAGTAAAAGCCTCCTTTGGAAGTTGTATCTACAAAGTATATTTACCTTTCTCCTCACCTGTAAGATCAATATAAACCTTATCTACATTTAAATCAGTAGATGTATAAACAACTTCATCTGTTTCTGCATTCTTTATAATTACAGTTACAGTAGGAACAGTAGAAAGAAGGTCAATAGACAACAATGAGTTTTCAATACAAGCATCAGGAGTAACAGGGATAGACCGATGTTGTACCTCAGTTTTATTTTTTAGTCTGATTCGACGCGCAGATGTCATTTCATTCGCAAAAGAGAACATACTTACTTGAAGTAAAATAGCATCCATCAACTCCATCATGACAGTTTTTGAACAATAAAGCAATGAAAGGACACAATAAAAGACATCATCACCAGTCAATGTTGGGTAGCGCTCTTTCAAATTTACCATCACATCAACAAATGCATTAGAAATAGTAGAACGTATATCCTTCCTTAAACTACGCATCGCCAACAACTGTTTAGGAGTTGCCTTTTCCAATGTCTCTAATTGATCGTAGCAATCGGTAGTTTTCAGTACCGATACACACAATTGGATTTGTTGTTCTGTCAACTCTGACCTTTTCTTATCTATATGCTCTTTATTAGATTCTGAAACCTCTTCGTCTTTCAACAGCATAGTATCGACTCTCTTTTGAGTTAATTCATGTTGCAAAGCTATATAATACTTCTTTCTTTTTCTATCATTCCACATAAAACAAAAGACACATAT
>NZ_JBCOCI010000162.1:0-3235 GCF_040929485.1 Phocaeicola sp. RTP21198st1_B8_RTP21198_201120
CATTAAGGCTGTGTGGGGGAATTATTTGCTGAATATTTATTGGAAGTTAAATAGAGCTGAATATGATTCTTTGGAAAAAGAATTAGGATATTAATAAAAACACTGATTTTAAAATAATAAAGAGGTTGTGTTAAAATTCTGGCACAACCTCTCTTTTTATGCCAAAAGACTTTCCCAAGCCCGGGTTTTGTTATTACCTAAAGTTTTATGTATCTTTAAGTCTTGTACCCATTACATCCGTTTACGAGAACCATTTTTGATATATAATCAATATTATGTTTAATTTATATTGATCTCTTTTTTATTGGGTAGATATTAATATGTTAAAGAGTAACAAAATATTGCGATTTGCTTGTGCTACCCTTCTTGATTCTTTATTTTATTACTAATATAGGTGTATTAGCATGAAATATCATTTTTCTTGCTATGCTAGGATTAAACAATCTAGCAAATATGTTTCGTTTATAGTTTGTGATGCAAATTACGTCTATATTTTCTTCTTTTACATATTTGTCCAAATTGCTCAGTATGTTA
The DNA here is from genome assembly GCF_040929485.1 of Phocaeicola sp. RTP21198st1_B8_RTP21198_201120. Taxonomy (NCBI): domain Bacteria; kingdom Pseudomonadati; phylum Bacteroidota; class Bacteroidia; order Bacteroidales; family Bacteroidaceae; genus Phocaeicola; species Phocaeicola sp. RTP21198st1_B8_RTP21198_201120. The sequence continues at coordinate 535 of NZ_JBCOCI010000162.1, forward strand.
TCTTCTTTCACTACATTATAATGTAGTTCCAATTTTGAGTATTGTTTTTGAAAATAATCTTTAATACCTGCTAGTTTTATTTCATGCCATGCATCATTATCTGTACTACTTAAATGAACGAAGGAAACGGCAAAATGAAACGATTTAAAAACATTTATCAAGGAGTCAAAAGCTATTAGATCCCTTTGGTCAAAATTGGTCACAAAAGCTACTTTTTTTATGTCATTGAATGTTTTTAATGGTGTATGTTCTGGAATAGCATATACAAAGGATTGGCTTCTTTCTATGACTTCGGCCGTAACGCTGCCAATCAAGTCTATATCTTTTTGACTTCTTCCTCTTGTTCCCATTATAATTATCTGAGGATTATATTCTTTAGCATATCGTAAGATTTCTTCTTCGGGAATGCCATCACGCAAAATACAAGTATATTTTATATTGGGAAACTCTCCTGACTCAACTTTCTTTTTAATTGTATCGGAAAGTTTGTTCAACTCGTTGTGCACTGTTTCTATCATACTTTTTACAGATTCTTCTCTTTCGATCTGAAAATTGAAATTATCAGTTCCATAAGGAATTGTAGGCACATAAATAGGACTGAAATAAGCATGTAAAAGCACAACTTCTGAATTAATAGCATTAGCAAAAGAGAAACCAAATTGGCAGGCTTTAAGGGAATAGTTTGAAAAGTCTACCGGGATAAGTACTTTTCGTTTTTCTTTGTTTTTTTCCGAGCTACTCTCCTTCCCTTTGATTATATCTTCTGAAAGCCATGCAGAACTTTCTATAATTTGCAAAGCATGGGGCAGATCGCTTTCTTTAATTCTTAGTCTTACCCCAGAAGATATAACAGGTTGAATAAGATTCACATTGTGAATGTACGCTTCAATTCCCTCATTCTCAAGCACATTCTTTAAAATCTGAGCTTTAGCGTAAGTGAGGATTGCTAAGGTTACCAATTTATCTTCCATAATTCTATATTTTAAGTGATTTTCAGATTAAACAAAAAATCCCAATTGAATGTTGCAATTCAACCGGGATTTTATATTACACTTCTTGCGTTATTTTTTCTTCAGTTTCTCTCAATATTTGAAGGGCTTTTTCAAGAACTGTTGTATCGTCTAACATTACTAGTCCCCCATCTGGTCCTGGTTCCAAATGAATTCCAACACTTTTACCATTCTTGAAATTGTGTCCACCAAAAAAGTTACGTACAGTTTCTACGGTCATATTGAGTTCATCTGCGATTCTGTGCATACTTCCACTGGGTAATGAATCTTTGATTCTGCGCAGTTCATTAAATGTTATTGTTCTCATGATGTATTAAATTTAGTTATAAAAGTGAGTTCTTAAATCATGGTATAAACTTAATCAAAAAAATGCATAAAACAAATATTTTTGTGCTATTTTTGACTATATGTAAATTTATAATGGTTAATTTGCCAATTATAGATTAAGTGTATGAGTTACAATCATACCTGCTATAATAATGAAGAAATAAGTAGAAATGAGAATTATGTAAAATAAATTAATATCGCTAATCAAATAACCGCTAGCAGTGTATTGATTAGAAATGCAACGTGGTTTATAAAAGATTTTTTTTTGAATAAATTTATAAAGGAGATAAATCAGATAGCCTATGAAACAACCTTCTATAGTGCCAAAAAGAATGTCTCCCGGATAATGCACTCCTAAGTAGATTCTAGAATAGGAATTGAGCACGGCCCAAAAAAGAAGCATAAAAGTAAGAGATTTCCTTTTAATTAGTAAAGATAAAAAGACAGAAATAGCAAATGTGTTGGCAGCATGACTGGATATGAAGCCAAATTGTCCTCCCCTATATTCGTTTACAATATCAACCATATACATAATATTGGGATCTTGTGTTGGGCGAAAACGTGCGAAAAACGGTTTGCACAAACCAGAAGCTATTTGATCTGCTAAAGTTATGACTAAGGCAATCATAATAATAGTCAATAATGCTTCTTGAATTTTATTATTTTTAATTATGATATATAACAGCATAGCAGCTACAGGTACCCATACAATTGTACTGGTAGCTACCCACATGAATCCGTCCCAAAATAAGGATTGGCTTCCGTTCAAATTCAGTAGTAATTCTTTATCTGCTGCTATGTACTGTTGTATATCCATTGATTATGTTTTAAATGATTTCAATAACATTGGTAGGCACCCATCCTACATTACCGTCTTCCAGTTTAATTTCTTTCCATTCCTTCATCGTATTATCTTTAATTATTACTTTCCTACCTTCATGAAGAATAAATAAGTCTGTTCCACTTTGGTTAGGAGTACTTTTAACTGTAACGCTAGGAGCCATTATAATAGCGTTATCATGGTTAATTAATTCAGATTTTTGTTCTGAGGCAAATATATTTGCTAAAATAGTCACTAGGAAGAAAAAGATTGCTGAAATAAATCCTATTTTCTTCAAGACTACTCGTTTTCCGAAAATAAATAAAGACAGTGCCAATATCATCAGAATAAACATGATAATGCCTGTATGTGCCCACGCCTTTTCACTCATTGTATTAATAAGTGATTGAGTCCAAGTAACGAAAAACATCTCACTAGGAGGGGTTACCTTGTCTACAGTTTTGCTTCTAGCCAGTTCTAGGTTGAAACGAATATCACTATTTCCTGGGTTTAGCAACAAAGCACGTTCGTAATTGAGGACAGC
>NZ_JBCOCI010000162.1:3245-3959 GCF_040929485.1 Phocaeicola sp. RTP21198st1_B8_RTP21198_201120
TGGCAATGTTATTCATTTTATAATAGCTGTTACCTAAATTATAATAAATATCGGAAGATTCCCCCTCGTTTCTTAATATATTCTCATATATCTCTACAGAAGCTGCAAAATCATTTCTTATATATGCACTATCAGCTTCTGTCTTTGTTGGGAAAGTTTGTACAGCAGCATTTTGTGGCATTTCTGTTTGGGCGGCAACCTGTGCAGAGTCTGATTCATTCTGTGCGTAAACTGTGACAAAACTTATCAGGAATATCAAAATGAAATATATTTTTGTCATTGTTATAATCTCCTTTGATTTAGTGTTTTATACTACTCTCCATTTTGCTGATGACCTCAACAGCCGAAGAATATACTTTATCCATAGCTTCATTTTGGTTACCCGGAGCATAACGGGCAAACTCACATTCATTTAATGTTCCGATGAAGTCTTTTATCAGTTCGGGAGCGACTCCATATTGGGTCAATTCGTCCTCGATATTATCTTTAGACAATTGAGAAACCGGGATATTCAACTTATCACTGATGTATCCCCAAAGTGCTTTCAACACCTCATCATAGAATGCTTCTTGTTTGTTTTCAGTTAATAATTTGCCTGCATTTTTCATGCGTTTGGCAGCCACTTTATTCGCTTTTTTAGTGCGAACTTTTGCTACATTTGCATTTTCGATAGCTTTTTTACGATAGACAATTACGAAAACAATGAAGAGAACC
>NZ_JBCOCI010000163.1:0-330 GCF_040929485.1 Phocaeicola sp. RTP21198st1_B8_RTP21198_201120
TCGAACCAATGAGAGGAAGTGGAACCGCCTTCCTTGGCCGCAATCAAATCCATATACCGGCCCCAAACCATGTGGGTAGGATAAATATCCGCATTATAAACAGTAATTCCCTGTACAACGCGTTCCGTTCCGTCCGGCATGGTAATAAACCACCTTCCGTCCGCCGCCGTCTTGTTTACTGTGACATACTGCAACCATTCCGCCTTGTTTCCCTGGAAATTCTCATATCCCAGCACATTGACGGACTGATAATTTACACCGTCCCGGTAAGCACCTTCCGCCTGTGGATTGGAACCGCCCTTTTCCTTATAATAAGAAACCGTATCACGC
>NZ_JBCOCI010000163.1:340-3863 GCF_040929485.1 Phocaeicola sp. RTP21198st1_B8_RTP21198_201120
TCCCCAGCGCATTTGTAAGGCCTGTCACTTTCTGGTAATTGTTTGTTCCATATCCGCAAACTCCCTGCGAATCGGTATTACCGTATTTAAAGAAATGCAGATTACCCACATCCTTGTGCATCTCCCAGTCGAACAGCTGGAAACCTTTGCCCCTGTTCTGGGCGTATTTGACTGCCTGGCTCTGTGAAATAGTTCCTACACTTGAAACACCACTGACAGAACGCAGCACATCATCAATCAGATAGGCTTCATAAACACCGCCCAGGCATTCCGTATGCTCTACCCAGTCCGGCTCGATCGCTTCCACACTTTCCGATGTTGTGAGTAAAACGAAATCGAAGGCCGCCGAATTAAGGAAAGTAAAGGCCAGTTTCGTAGCCCCTACAGGAACGGCACAAAACAGATACATACCATTGATAAAACCGTTCGCATTTGAAACGCTGATCCGACTTACTATTTTCCCGGCATCATCTATAAATACAGCACCGTAAAGAGTAGAAGCAAAACCGGGAAAACGAACCTGCTTGTAATCCCGGACGTCCACCAGGGCGAACGATCCGGATTCGTATTCATTCTTCGCCTCTTCAATGGTTGTGTAATCCGTATTCTTACGAATCCCGATCCCTTCCGTCACATCCAGTTCCTCGCGGGTAAATCTTATACTGGTGTACCCTGCTGCTGCCGGCGCATCCTCATTACTTGAAATAAAACCGTAAAGGCACTGATTCAGCACGTCCGTTACTCCCTTGTACCAGTAATGAGGCTCATATATGTAAACTTCACCTTCCGATCCGGTTAATACTGCATCCGTGGCGTTCTCCACGCTGTCACTATCCGCGTATTTATTTCGGTTCTCATCATGAAGCGGGTAACAGGTCATTTCACCCTCCGCCGTCTTTTTAGCCAGAATACAACGTCTTTTCGACAACACTTCCAATATATGGGAAGACGGGGTAAATTCAGTATTATAGTCATATCCGGTAGAGTTATCCAGATTCGTAATCTTTTCCCCGTCTCCTACCGTCTGATCTATTTTTATACCGACAAACTGCGGCTGAATGATATTCAGTTCCGGGAAATGTGCACAGGTGGCGGCGTACTCTTCATCCGACATGGACTGGGTGAGCCGGTACGTACCTACCAGGCGGCACGTCTGCACGTTTCCCCCGTCTTCATCAACGCCGCCCATTGTCATAAGCCTGCGAAGCAAATTACCGTTCCCGTCCATATCTATACCGGTAATTCGTAGATAGCTGGTCGCACTGCATTGCTGTAATAACGTGTTCCAGTCGATCAGGCTACAGTTATCAATCACAAGGCGCGTGATATTTGCCGTACCTTCCAGCTGCAGCCCTGCATTGGTTAGTTTGTTCAGGTACCGGAGTTCGAGCGTCTGCAAAGTTCCGGGAAGGACGCAAACGGCCAGAGGCGCACCGCCGGCAAATGTCACACCGGTAAGGGATGTATCACCGGCCAGGAAGGTTTCAAGTTTGGTATTACTTGAAAGGTCCATACCGGTAAAGGAAGAAGATTTAAGTCCGGATATGTCGAGTTTTCGAAGATTACGGCAATTACCCACCAGAAGGGCGTTAAATGTCGTCTGTCCGGCCTCACAACTAACATTCAGATCACGCAAGGCCGTGCAGTTGTTCAGGTTCAACGTGCCGACAATGGCGTGGCTTACATCCGTCAGATCAAGCCCGCGAATACGGCTTGCACCGTAGAAATATTGCGGATCGTTTACAATTAAATCCGTGTCCATTGTCAGTTCCACCACAGCCCCGGCCGTTTCTGCAAGTACCGCGCTTTGGTGCGGTGTTCCGGACGTGTACCCGTACCCGTAATAATACCGTTCGGAGGCCGTAATCCGAATTTTCCGGTTATCGCTGCCGAACTTGTATCCGAAATAAGCCGCGAAGCTGTCACGACGGTAAGTACCGGCCACGTACTGACTGTCCAGAAGGGCGAAACGGTTCTGAATGGTATAAGTACGGTGCGCATAACGGCTTCCCTGCAAGGCATACAGATAATTATAATAACTGGTTCCGCTGCCGGTTGTCACCCCTTCGGTAAGCGGAAGGATATATTTATATTCCGAATCCTTGTTATAAATCCGCTCGCACCAGTTACCCATTTGCTCCTCGTTAAATACTTGCAGAACATATTCAAGGCTCATATTGCTACGCAAGGTTTCCGCCACTTCACGCAATTTGTCCGGACAAGACCGTACCAGTTCCCATAAAACGGAATCATGGCCGGCAAAAGCATAACTACCGATACTATCGTCAAAACTTTCGTGGGTAATGGTATATTCGTATTTCAGTACCGAATCATTACGCACACCGAACAGCGTGTCCATATCGTAAGGAAGGAAATACCAGATCAGAGAGTCCCAAGTCGCCAGCATCATGTTTTTTGCCCGGTTATCCACAGCCATAAAGTAATCGGTAATCAGATACCATGCAAACGGGCTGTCATTACCGAAATACTGGTTATATTCCGCCAGGAACTTGGCGGGATCATCCTTACATGAATCGATCCAGTTCCAAAGCCTTGTAACTGCCGCCTTGTCGTCCTCGTGTGCATCCGCCCAGGTAGTGTCCGCCTTGAAACGAAATTCCAGCGCATCATCAAAAGAAGACATGTCGGTAGTCCCGAACAGACAAAGGGCCTCGGAGTTGTTCAGGAACTCCAGACAGATACATTTGTTACGCTGCCCGTTCAGGGCCGCTTCGTCGTTGAATCCTTCAATTCCTTCAAAACCGTAAATGATCGCACTTTCCGACTTCTCATTATTGAAATTGTATTTTCCCAGATAAGTATTCGCACCGGTGCCGTCGTTGTCATAAAACAGGTCCATAGGGAAACCGTCCACGCCTATACGTACGTCATATTCCCCCTTATATGCAGCCTGCGGCGGTGTCAGCCACCCGCACCTCTTCCAAACGTCGTTCACAATACGCACCGCACCGGTATTATGTGTACCGGAAGAATCGGAAAAGTCCGCTTTCAAACAGAATATACTGATCGGCCGTGCTCCCGGTTTGAAACTGTATTCAAGGGACGGCACATCCACGCCGTTAACTTCCAGCGTGGTACCGTATTTTTCCAGGCGCAAGAAATAAAGACGGTAATTCTTACGCGGATAAGTGGTGGATGATGTACCCTGTATTCTTAGACCGACATTCCTTGCTACAAAATCATACTCCTTACCGTACGGGCTATAAAAATAGATATCGACCGGTACCTCGAATTTCTTGTTATTGGTGGCGTTGACAAGGTTCACATCGCCGACAATTCGCATAACCGCCTTTCCCTGGGCGCGTAACTTGTCTATGTCGATATCCGTACCGTTGTCCCCCGTAACATCGTTTTTTTCAAATAACAGGACCATTTCGTCCGACGTAGTACGGTCTACCATGTAATTATTTAATTCTTCATCATCCGTAAGCGCACGGTTATAAATACGGAAATTCCTGATCTCCACATCCGCCGTATCACTGAACAAACGGATGTTCACCGG
>NZ_JBCOCI010000164.1:0-1416 GCF_040929485.1 Phocaeicola sp. RTP21198st1_B8_RTP21198_201120
ACCGATGTCGTTGAGACAGCCTTTGACGAAAATGGTGTTTCTCTCACCGAAGAGATAGAAGAAGAAAATGAAGAAACCAAGAAGAGCGGACTAAAACGATAAACAGTATGACAGACACAAACAGACGGTTCAGCATAATCACATTGCATCCTCATTGGGGGCAATACATTATCTCACAAGGCATGGCATTTCTTATCAGTTGTGCCCTGTTCTTGGCAGCAGGTCACGATAGCATCACCTATAAGATGCCCTTTGTGGTACTGGGTTCAATCATGACGTGCATCATGCTCTACGGTTGTCTATATATACACAAACTGAGCTATATCATCACGTCCGAACAACTGATTATCCAACATGGTGTACTCATCAGGAAGAGCGACTACATTGAACTCTACAGGGTGGTTGACTTCAGTGAAAACCGTGGTATAGTGGAACAGCTGTTCGGATTGAAGACTGTCTCGATTTTCAGCGTAGACCGTTCCAATCCCAAACTGGACATATTTGGAATCAACGAGCGGATTGATGTTGTAGGAATTATCCGTAAACGGGTTGAGTATAACAAACAAAGGAAAGGTATCTATGAAATCACGAACAGATAATATATCGTCAGAAGCCAAGACTTCCAAAGGTATTGCTTACGACAGCAGATGGATGATTATCTCGGTCATTGTTCTGACCTTGTTTCTATTCTGTCTTGAAGGTCGTGCCCAATTGGTTTCCAGCAATCCGATGGAATATGTGGCCTTAGCCGAAGGTAATGAGCTTATCAACAGTCAAATCAAGAATCAGATTGAAGATCAGCAGAAGACGGCACTACTACAAAATACCATTGCAGCAGAGTTTACTCAGATAAGGCAATGGGAGAGAAAGTACAACAGCTACCTGAAAACCGTGTCTGGCTACGCTTCTACCCTCAAAGCCTGTAGTCATCTCTATGATGACGGTGTAAGGATATTCATTAATCTTTGTGATTTGAAGAAAGCCATATCACAAAACCCGCATGGAATAGTGGCTACAATGAGTATGAATAATCTTTACATCGAAACAGCGACCGAACTCATCACTGTATACAGCATACTGAAAGATGCAGTAGCCAAAGGTGGAGCAAGCAATATGCTTACAGGTGCGGAACGCAGTAAGATTCTTTGGGAGTTGAATGACCGTCTGGCACAATTCAACAAAAGACTTTCACAGCTCTCCATCAGCATCCGCTATTACACAATGGCCGATGTATGGAACAGAGCCACTGCAGGAATGATAGACAGGAATACCGCTGAGATTGCCGGTCAAGCTTTAGACAGATGGCATAGATGCGCACGAATAGTAACACCATAAAAGATTATCAGGATAACACAATGAAACGCTTATTGCTGTTTTTTGCCATGCTTATTTCTCTCACCCTCCCTTTTGAAAGGC
>NZ_JBCOCI010000164.1:1426-3896 GCF_040929485.1 Phocaeicola sp. RTP21198st1_B8_RTP21198_201120
CTCCAGGCTCAGGGCAACGACCCTGTTTTGGCTGGAATGATTCTGGCATACACAAATAAGGCAGAAAAAGAACTGAAGCAGCAGGAACAAATGATGCTTCTGGAATCTACGGGTCATCTGTGGATAAAGGAAGAGGTACAAGGAGTAACTGACCTGCAAAAGGAGTTCAACACTTATTTGGACAACTTTCATAGCATAATCAGTTATGCGGCACAGATATATGGATTCTATCATGAAATAGACCGACTCGTGAAACACCTGGGAACTTTTAATGACCAGCTCCAGCACCAGACAGGAAATGCCCTGGCAGTAGCATTGTCTTCAAACAGGAATAAAATCTATAGAGAACTTATCATGAATAGTGTTGATATAGTCAATGACATCCGGCAACTGTGCCTCTCCGACACCAAGATGACAGAGAAGGAACGACTAGAAGTTCTCTTTTCCATCCGCCCGAAACTTAAACTCATGAATCAAAAGCTCAAAAGGCTTACGAGAGCTATTAAATATACTTCACTCTCTGACATATGGGCGGAGATAGACTACAATGGCAGAAGTGAGGTTGACAAGCCCAATATTGTACAGAAATGCAAGGAAAGATGGAAGAGAAACGTAAAGCCAAAGTAAATATTCAGGTAAAAAGATAATTCAGGATAACAATTTAACAATCAAACTTTAAACATGGGTTGGGGAGCATTATTGAAAGCAGCAGTCAGCTTAGGAGGAAGAGCTATAAAAGCTGTAGCTAAATCGGCAGGGGGTGCAGTCGTACATCCTCAGCAAACGCTAAAAGGATTAGGAAGTGCCACCAAGTCTGCGGCCATAGGTGGAAGCCTGGGCTACATCGGTTGGGAGAAACTGACTACAGACAAAAGCGTAGTGGGTATTGTCAGCGATGCTGTCATTGGCGAAGAAACGACACAAAAGATTGGAGACACAGTCTCAAATATCGGTGAAGGAATGAAAGAGGTGAAAGACTCTGTAACTGGTCTCACTGAAAATGTCAATGATGCCATCACCAGTGCAGACAGCAAATGGAACGGCATGAGCAAATTCCTGCAAGGTATTTGCTCCGGGAACGGTGGAAACATGATGGGGAACTTTTTCAGCAATATAGGCAAAGGGAATGTCTCCGGTCTGAGTCTCATCGGACTTGTAGTGGCTGCACTACTTGTTTTTGGAAGATTCGGATGGATGGGCAAGATAGCTGGAGCTGTGCTTGCCATGATGATGATAGGAAACAATGTAAATATGAACGAGGCACTTGCCAGTGAGAAGAAACGACCTGCTGCACAAAGTCAAGACGAAATTCAACAGTCGGAGATTGCACAAGGCACTGGTGGCGGCAGACGAAGATAATAGTAAATTTTATAAACAGATATAATATGCAATATACACAGGAAATGATTCTTCGTTCGGACAGTGGATACTGTATGCCCTACGAAGAAAAAGGCCGTGACGTACAGATGAGTCTTGGCTACGGTAAACAGAAACATCCGCATACAGGAGAACCTTTTTTTCATCATGGTGTGGATTTCAAAGCCAACCATTATCTTCTTTCAGCAGTTGCAACAGGGAAGATCACAGGACTTGGGAATGATGCCGTACATGGTATCTATCAGGTGACACGCTATGGAGACTACGAGGTAAAATACGCACACCTCTCGAACGTTTTGGCCAACTACGGAAGTGAAGTCAAGGCCGGTCAGGTTATTTCCGTAAGTGGGGAAATACTCCACATGGAGGTCAGGTATAAAGGAGAAGAGCTCAATCCTCTGGAGTTCCTGACCATGATATACAGTAACTTGAAAGTCATGGAACAGAACGGACAACCTGGTGCAGTACCACAATTTGTGACACTGGACATGGATGTCAGAACCATGTATGACAAAGATAGTAAGGAGATAGAGAATCTGATGATGCGTTTTTTTCCGGACTACATGAAAGACATCAGTCTTGGAGCCTACACGTTGCCGGAACATACACAGTTCACTTTGAGAAATATTCTCTCACTGTCGGCTACAAAAAATTACTTCTATGAAACCATCCCCAGTATGGCCAATCCATTAGGTATGGGCGCACGAAGTATACCGATTGCAGAACGGGTACAGAATCTGCTTATCGGTGATTTCCTGAACTATCTTGCACTGCGTCATCAGATATTCCTTTCCAGTTTAAGTGATCACGAAAAAAAAAAGCACATGAACTGGCCATAGCAAACAGTGGCCTTATTGATCCATTGGCAGAGCTCGATATTGATGTTCAAAGCTTCGATATTCCCCGTATGGTGAGCGTGTATCCGGATAAGTCCGGTATCAGATGGTGGACAAAAGCATGGTTCAATGGTAGTGAGAAAGGAGAAGCTGCAATAGAGATTGAACGTGAGCTTGCAATCAAGTTTATCAATGAAAACATTGAAAAGGATGAATGGCTGGAAGAATATTTCCCGAAACAGATGGAAGTATATCAC
>NZ_JBCOCI010000165.1:0-3648 GCF_040929485.1 Phocaeicola sp. RTP21198st1_B8_RTP21198_201120
TTGGTGCGTTAGTTCAGTTGGTTAGAATACATGCCTGTCACGCATGGGGTCACGGGTTCGAGTCCCGTACGCACCGCTTTCTTATGAAGCAAAATAAAAGAAAAGTCCTAAAGTATTATACTTTAGGACTTTTCTTTTTGCCCAACACCACACCTAAAAGCAGCGGAATAACGCAGTTGGCACTGGCTTATCCGTTGGATTTTTCGGGGAAGAAAAAAGTCCAACGATTTAGTTTTGTTTTCGCTGATTCTCAATATTTTGCATAGTCTGATTTGGAACAATACGATTTAACTTTGTACCACTAAAAATACAAGAAGTATGGGAGTTGAAAAAAGACGTAGTACACTGAGTGTGTTGTTTTACATCAAGCGACAGACGCTGCTGAAAAACGGGGAGGCTCCCGTCTGTATGCGTATCACCGTTGACAAGCGGAAAGCGGAGATTGTGAATTACATACGGTCCTATTGCAGAATCGAGGATTCGGGTATAAATATCCGTAAATCGTATACAAGCCGGCTTATTCAATCGTGGTAAATTTGCAATCAGAAAATGAACAATGAAAAAATAGAAGATTATGGATCGCAGAAATTTCTTAAGGACGGCATCGAGTTTTGCACTACTCGCAGCCGGAGCTACGACTGGTGTTTCCCGTGTGTTTGCCAAAACTCCTTCGTTCTCTTTGACGGGAAATCAGTCTGATGAAAATACACCGAATATGGGCGACACAATGGAGTATCGTAAACTCGGAGGATTGGATGTATCGGCCATCGGTCTGGGCTGCCTGCCGATGGTGGGTTATTACGGCGGGAAGTACGACAAAAAGGATATGATCGCTCTGATTCGCCGGGCATACGACAAAGGCGTCACTTTCTTCGATACGGCGGAGGTCTATGGCCCTTACACCAGCGAAGAGTGGGTCGGCGAGGCACTCGCACCGTTTCGCGACAAAGTGAAAATCGGGACGAAATTCGGCTTCGGCGTCGAGGAGAAGCAACCGACCGCCATCAACAGTCGTCCCGACCATATCCGCCGGGCAGTGGAAGGTTCGCTGAAACGCCTGCGCACCGACCATATTGACCTGCTGTATCAGCACCGTGTCGATCCGAAAGTGCCGATGGAGGATGTGGCCGGGACAGTTAAGGATTTGATGCAGGAGGGGAAAGTGCTGCATTGGGGACTATCGGAAGCGAGTGCGCGTTCCATCCGCCGGGCGCACACCGTCTGCCCGCTTTCGGCTGTACAGAGCGAGTATGCCATCTGGTGGCGGGAGCCGGAAACCAAAATCTTCCCGATGTTGGAAGAGTTCGGTATCGGCTTCGTGCCTTATTGTCCGCTGGGACGTGCGTTCCTCACGGGTGTAATCGACGAGAACAGCCGTTTCTACGAGGGCGACCGCCGCTGGAACTTGCCGCAGTTCACGCCCGAAGCCCTGAAGCACAATATGCCGCTCGTGGCTTTGGTGCGAAAATGGGCGGAACGGAAAAGGGTTACTCCGGCGCAGTTCGCCCTCGTGTGGATGTTGTCGCGCAAATCGTGGATCGCTCCTATACCCGGAACAACCACCCCGGCACATTTGGATGATTTGCTCGGTGCGGGAACTGTACGTCTCTCGGCTTGGGAAATGGAGGAGTTCGACCGCGAGTATACGAAAATAGACCTGATGGGGCATCGTGCCGACCCGTTCACCGAAAGTCAAATAGATAAATAAGGAAATCAATTATGGTAAAAACGATTTTGGGTGTTCTGTCGCTGCTTGTCATGTCGTCGTGCAGTACGGTCGTGAAGGAGAACACCGCTCAACCCGATATTATGGAAACGAACAAGAAAAATCTCGGAAACCTGTTGGCACTCTATCCCAAGCCGATGACGGTAGTCGGGGCAGAGGTCGAAGGGAAAGTAAACTGGCTCGTGGTGGGACACACGGGCGTTATCGACCATGACCGGATACTGGTCAGCATGAGCAAAAGCCACTACACCAACCAAGGTATCAAGCAATCGAAACGGCTTTCCGTCAATCTCGTGAGCCGTGAGATGTTGCCGAAGGCCGATTATGTAGGAAGCGTAAGCGGTGCGATGGTCGATAAGTCGGAAGTCTTCGCCTACCACACTGGCGAATACGGTACGCCCGTCATCGACGCATCGCCGCTCACGATGGAGTGCGAGGTGGTGGATATTTATGAAACCGAGGGTTTCGACAACTTCATTTGCGCGATAGTCAATACATACGCCGCTTCCGACGTGCTCGACAGCGACAGCAAACTCGACTATACGAAACTGAAACCCGTCTTGTTCGAGTTCCCTACCTACTCCTATCTTGCGACAGGAGAGATCATTGGCAAATGTCTGAATCTGGATAAGCAGCCGGGTATGTGCGCTAAAGAGCCGATGAGCGCTGATGGCATCGTGCGGTTGTCGAAAATAGAGGTTTACCCGCAGTATCTTGACGAGTATATGAAATACGCAACTGAAGTGGGCGAAATCTCCCTGCGCACCGAACCGGGTGTGCTGACGATGTATGCGGTCGGCGAAAAGGAGAACCCCTGCAAGGTAACGATTCTCGAAACCTATGCAAGCCGCGAGGCTTACGAGAAGCATATCGCTTCGGAACATTTTCAGAAGTACAAGCAAGGGACACTGCATATGGTCAAGTCGTTGGTATTGTCCGACCAGAAGCCGCTCAATCCGGCCAACAAACTCAATAACTTCATGCAATAGATAATGTTTCTTATTCAGGTTATTGGAATGGATTCGGAGTGTATCTACAATCATGATTGAATATTTTGAAAAACTGATTATAAGGATATTAGGATATGGATTTCAAAGAATTGAATAACAGAGTAAAGATGCCGGTACAAGGCTTTGGTGTCTTTCAGATACCCGATGCCACCGAGTGCGAAAAAGTTGTTACCGATGCGCTTGCCGTAGGCTACCGACTCATCGACACCGCTTCGGTCTATGGCAACGAACGGGCGGTCGGTACGGCTATTCGGAAAAGCGGCATTCCGCGTGAAGAACTGTTCATCACGACCAAAGCATGGATTTCGGAAATGGGTTACGAACAGACATTGCAGGCATTCGAGGCTTCGCTCACCCGTTTGGGGCTGGATTACCTCGATCTCTATCTCATCCACATGCCTTTCGGTGATTATTACGGCGCATGGCGGGCTATGGAAGAACTCTATGCTCAAGGACGTGTACGGGCTATCGGAGTGTGCAATTTCGAACCGGACAGATTGTTGGATTTATGCCATAATACCAGAGTTATTCCGGCGGTAAATCAAATAGAGGCGCATCCTTATACTCCGCAAACCGAAGCGATACGAATTATGCAGGAACTCGGTGTACAAGCGGAGGCATGGGGACCTTTGGCCGAAGGACGGAACGGATTGTTCACGGACGATATTCTGACCGGCATCGGTCGCAAATACAATAAATCGGCAGCACAGGTCGTACTACGCTGGCACTTGCAGCACGGAATTGTCGCCATTCCCAAATCGGTACATCGCCAGCGGATGGAAGAGAATTTCAACATCGAGGATTTCATGCTGACACCGGAGGATATGACCGCAATCGCTTCCATGAATACGGGATACAATACGATTCTCGACCTACACGCTCCGGAAGAGGTGCAACGGCTCTATGATATCG
>NZ_JBCOCI010000166.1:0-772 GCF_040929485.1 Phocaeicola sp. RTP21198st1_B8_RTP21198_201120
GATTTTCAATGTTCCGCGTGGTCAGTGTAATCCGCACTTAACTTTTTCTTGTAAAAACAATCTCTTTGTGATAGAAACAAACGAGATTTAACTACCTTTGTTGGCTGTATAAGATTATTAACTACTTTTTTAAATATAACAATGACAGAACATTTGAAACAGAAATTGAATGACTCCGCCGTACTCCGATGGAGTGTTCTAGCATTGGTCGCATTTACTATGCTATGCGGCTATTTCCTCACCGACGTAATGTCTCCTCTAAAACCCATGCTTGAGAAAGAACTACTATGGGACAGTCTTGATTATGGTTTCTTCACAAGTGCTTACGGGTGGTTTAATGTATTCCTATTGATGCTGATCTTCGGTGGTATCATTTTGGATAAGATGGGAGTTCGTTTCACCGGAATGGGGGCTTGCTTATTGATGGTGTTTGGTTGTGGATTGGGATATGCTATCTTTGGTGTAGGTGTGGAGATTGCTGGTATCACTGTTTCCAAGATTATAGTGAAATGGTTCAAGGGCAAGGAAATGGCATTGGCTATGGGACTTGAAATGGCTACGGCACGTATCGGAACAACTCTGGCGATGGTATTGACAGTTCCTTTGGCAGACTTTTTCGGATCTACGGATGAGAGTGGCACATTCCATACAAATATTCCTGCTCCGATTTTGTTTTGTCTGATTATGTTGTGCGTGGGTACGATTGCTTTTTTCCTTTATACTTTCTATGATAAGAAGTTGGATGCTTCTTTGGATGCAGAGGGATTGGAAC
>NZ_JBCOCI010000166.1:782-3617 GCF_040929485.1 Phocaeicola sp. RTP21198st1_B8_RTP21198_201120
GTGCAGAAATATAACGTAGATCCGAAGTTGGCGGGAACGATTCCCGGATTGTTGCCGATTGGTGCGATTATCCTGACTCCGTTGTTCGGTTCGCTTTATGACCGTATCGGTAAGGGAGCCACATTGATGATAATCGGATCAGTGATGCTTATTTTTGTGCATACGATGTTTGCTCTGCCTATACTGAATATATGGTGGTTTGCTACTATCATCATGATTATATTGGGATTTGCCTTCTCGTTGGTGCCTTCAGCTATGTGGCCGTCTGTTCCGAAGATTATTCCGGAAAAACAGTTGGGTACCGCATACGCATTGATTTTCTGGGTACAGAACTGGGGATTGATGGGTGTTCCTTTGTTGATCGGATGGGTGTTGAATACTTATTGCAAAGGTCCGGTAGTAGACGGTGCACAGACTTATGACTACACGTTGCCGATGACTATTTTTGCTCTCTTTGGTGTACTTGCTCTGATTGTGGCTTTGATGTTGAAGGCAGAGAACAAGAAGAAGGGATACGGTCTGGAAGAGGCGAATATCCAAAAGTAACTGGGAAATTCAATACCTAAAGTAACAAAGGAATTGTGTATCAAGGTGTAAACAAAAGGGTATCAGTATGAATACTCTGAAATAAAAAATAAGAAGTATGGCTGCCAAAGAGAAAATCAACCTGTTAGAGGTCATTCCCTGTCGCAGTGAACATATTACAGCAGAAAGGGAAGGGGAGACAATTGTGCTCTCCTTTCCCCGTTTTAAATATCCGTGGATGCAACGCTTCCTTGTGCCGAAAGGAATGTCGAAAGAACTTCATGTGAAATTGGAAGAACACGGTACGGCTGTATGGGAACTGATAGATGGAAAACGCAATGTTCGTGAGATTATAGAAAAACTCGCAGACCATTTTCAAAATGAAGAGGGCTACGAGTCGCGTGTATCGGCTTATCTTTCTCAAATGCAGAAAGATGGATTTATAAAACTGGTGATACCAGTCGCATAAATAGGAATTTATATTTCACCACAGAGGACACGGAGGACACAGAGGTTTAATCTTTTTTATTCACTATAGAGTAACACAGAGTCTCACGTATTGAGAATCGTATTTATCGCTCTGTTTTACTTGCGGAAAGAGAGAGAAGAACTCTGTGTCCTCCTTTAGATTTGCACTGTGAAAAATAAAGGTTGAAATATTACCTTTGTGGTTAAAACAAGTTAACCAAGGAAAGCAGGTGACCCATTGTGTTCTCTAGGCAGAAGCCCTATCCACGGAATTAGTCCTTCTTTCCTTATCAGTTGAACAGATCCAATTAGAATTTTAGGTCGTTGGCCTATTAAAGGATATAGTTTGTTCAACCTATGGTTAACCCTTTAATAGTGCAAAAATATGGAAAAGAAATGGTTTATTGGCATTGACATCTCAAAAAAAACTTTGGATGTTGTTATTTACGTTCCTACAAAGAAACATGCGGACGAAACAAATTATGAACGCTTCTTAAACAAAGAAGAGGGCTACAAGTCTCTTCTTTGTTGGTTGAAAAAGAAGAACATGGCAAAGAAAAGGCTGGTCATTAGTATGGAAAATACGGGTATTTACAGTTTTGACTTATGCCTTTTTCTAGAAGCCGCATCCATCGATTACTGTTCTTTCAATCCTCTTCATTTAAAACGTTCCTTAGGTTTGGTACGTGGGAAAAATGACCGTGTAGATGCCGAAAGAATAGCCTATTTTGCTTATCTTCATCGGGATGAACTATCTTACTCTAAGCTGTCAGGGAGTTCAATTATCCGTTTGCGTGACTTTGCTGCAGAGAGAAAACGTTTTGTAAAGCAGCAAGCTGAATACAAAGGTTTTCTCACTGATAGAAAAGATTGTGAAATGACTTCTACCATTGAGCGCGCTGCCCATATGGTAAAGATACTGGATGAAGAAATTGCAAGTGTTGAAGAAGAAATGCTGCAAATTATCAATTCAGACCCATCTATTCTCCGAAATTATGAGCTCTTAAACAGTATTAAAGGTATTGGGACGATCAATGCGATGAATACAATCATACATACTAATAATTTTCAGGCATTTGAAACGGCACGTCAATATGCATGTTATTTAGGTATTGCTCCTTTTGAGCATTCTTCGGGAACAAGTATTAAAGGTAAAACAAGGGTTTATCCCACGGGAGCAAAACTATTGAAAGCGGATCTTTCACAAGCTGCTAATTCAGCGATTGTATGGGATAAGGAAATGAAAGAGTATTATGAAAGGAAAAGGAAGGAAGGGAAAGCTTATGGAGTAGTGCTAAATGCAGTCAAGTTTAAACTAGTAGGAAGAATGTTTGCTGTGGTCAAAAGGGGAACACCCTTTGTGGAGTTAATGACTTACAAAAAGTAAACGGACTGAAATAGCCCGTTTAACTTCTTTAACTGTTTTTTATAGGCCTATTATTTGCATAGGTCTTAGAATTCCGTGGCCTCTGTGGTGAACCCTAAAATTATCATTTATTAGCGGAGTTTTTCTTTTAAGAATTGTCCTGTATAACTTGCTCCGCAGGCGGCAACTTCTTCCGGAGTGCCCACTGCTACAATGTTTCCACCCTTATCTCCACCTTCCGGTCCGAGATCGATTACATAATCGGCACATTTGATGACATCCATATTATGTTCAATGATAACGATACTGTGTCCCCGGCGAATCAGTGCGTCGAAAGCATCCAGAAGTTTGCGAATATCATGGAAATGAAGTCCGGTAGTCGGCTCGTCAAAGATAAACATTGTGCGATAACTGTTTTCTTTTTGCAAAAACGTATGGAGGACGCTGAAGGAAATATTACGGCGAAGAGGGTAGGA
>NZ_JBCOCI010000167.1:0-288 GCF_040929485.1 Phocaeicola sp. RTP21198st1_B8_RTP21198_201120
CGATATATTTTTAAGGAAATATAATCATGAGACGATGGAACAACGTATCAATAGAATAAAAGTGGTGTTGGCTGAGAAACAGCGAACTAACAAATGGTTGGCCGAAAATTTAGGCAGAGAGTACTCTACTATTTCTAAGTGGTGTACGAATACAAATCAGCCTGATCTTATCACGCTGACAAAAATTGCACACCTACTAGAGGTAGACATACGCGAACTATTAGTGAGCGGAAGACCCACGTTGAAGGATTCGGACTTTACATCCGGTAATAAGTAGTACTCATTAAT
>NZ_JBCOCI010000167.1:298-1290 GCF_040929485.1 Phocaeicola sp. RTP21198st1_B8_RTP21198_201120
AAAAGATAACTGTGGCTCAAGGTGGTGCTTTTGATGTAGCCGAATATCAAATGACACCGACCCTAAAAGCATTTGAATTGCCTCGTCCTCGTTTGTTGATTGCTGATGGTGTAGGTTTGGGTAAGACAATTGAAGTGGGTATCTTCTTGGCTGAAATGATTCGCCGTGGCCGTGGCAAACGCATACTGGTGTGTGCGCTGAAAAGCATATTGGCTCAGTTCCAGGAGGAAATTTGGAATCGCTTTGCCATTCCCTTGGTTCGTCTGGACAGTCTTGGTGTGGCAAAGATTCAGAACGAGATTCCGCTTAATAAGAATCCGTTCGACTACTACGACAAGACTATCATCTCTATTGATACGCTGAAGAATAATGGTCGTTTCCGTGCTTGGCTCGAAAAAACACATTGGGATATAATTGTGATTGACGAATGCCATAAGGTAGCTAATGATAGCAGTCTTCGTGGTGATTTGGCACAGTTCTTGGCACAGAAGTGCGACTCGATGATTCTCACCTCTGCCACTCCCCATAATGGTAGTGCCGAATCATTTGCCAATCTGATGAGGATGCTCGAACCCATTTCTATCCCCCGTAACGGAGAATATACCAAAGAAGATATTCTGCCTTACTATGTGCGTCGTTTCAAGCATGATATTACCGATGCACATATTCGCAGTCAATTCAAAGAGCGCGAAATCCGTAAGATTGAGGTTACATTGACTGATGAAGAAGAGCAAATCTTGAGCAAGGAGCATACCAAGTTCCGCTCATTAAAAGATGAATTCAAGAATGATGCACTCTTCGCTTTGACTGTATTCAAGAGTTTCATGTCATCACCCATCGCTGCGTTGGGTACACTTGAAGAGCGCTGTAAGAAAGATGATAGTGAAGAATTGTCTGAACTGACAGCGCAAGTTCGCCGTCTTGTGAAGAACTACGAAGACAGCCGCTATGATGCTTTCAAGAAAGTATTGACCGAACTTTGGAATAAGAAT
>NZ_JBCOCI010000167.1:1300-2388 GCF_040929485.1 Phocaeicola sp. RTP21198st1_B8_RTP21198_201120
GCTACCATGAAGTATCTGGAGGAGCGTATTATGCGTGAGTTTAAGCTCAACAAAGAACAAGTGGTACGCTTTGACGGTTCGCTCTTGGATACTGAGCAAGAAGAAATGGTGGGCAACTTTGCCAAAGAGGACAGTAAGATTCGCGTATTCATTTCCAGCGATAGTGGTTCGCAAGGTGTTAACCTACACTACTATTGCCACATCATGTTCAACTATGATATACCCTGGAGCCTGATTACCTTGGAGCAACGCAATGGCCGTATCGACCGTTATGGTCAGAAGCAACGTCCGGTTATCTATTACTTGGTGAATAAGACTAATGATGAAGGACTTCGTTCAGACTTCACCATCATCGACAAACTGCTTCATAAGGAGCAAGAAGTGCACGACATCCTTGGCGATGCCATGAGTGTGATGGAACTCTATAAAGCTCAAGATGAAGAAAAAGCCATTGGAGATGCCTTGATGACTGGAGATACTGAGGTCGTAGAACAAACCGCCTCTCGTCGTCGCCAACGTGGAGGATTCAAGCGTGCTGATGCCGTAGTATCCACTCCTACCGTAGAACGCTTGAATGATAAGATCTTCGAGAAACGTTTCTCGCTCTATGCTGATGATATGAGCTATTATCGTGACCTCTTTGCTGAACTAGAAGCTACGGGCAGCATTCATCATGGTGATGTGACCATGGTGGAAGATGCCACTGTACCCTATGTGGAGGTGAAGAATAACGAGGAACTTCGTGATGTGTTGTATGACATTCCTCGTGAAGCATTTCCTGCTGATAACATCTTCCGTCTGACCATGGACAAAGCATGGCTGAATCGTTCGATTGCAGAATCAAGGAAGAGCACGAATAGCGAATGGAGCAAATTCCTACCTCTATACGATATCCATCCCATCATTAGCTACCTGCTTACCAAGTTCACTGCTTCATTGCCCAAGTCGCAAGCCATGGCCGTACGCAATCCCGAGTTACCTCAGAGTATGAGCTACTACTTGTTCTATGGCAGTCATGGCAATGGATTGGGACAAAACCTTGTCAGCAAATTCTTTGTAGTACCATTGGATAAGGATGGAGCCTTGCG
>NZ_JBCOCI010000167.1:2463-3483 GCF_040929485.1 Phocaeicola sp. RTP21198st1_B8_RTP21198_201120
CTGATGATGCAGACATCACCATTACCCGTAATAATATGTACAAGAAAGAGAAAGAAGAAGTTCAGAAGATTACTGACCAATCCAGCCAGTTCTACCAAGACCTCTTCTCACTCGATAATGCTGAACCGTATATGCGCCTTTTGGCCGTATTCCATAATATATAATACCCCATGGCAGACAATATAACATATCGATTTATACAAAACGTAGGCGACTACTTTCCTTCTGGCTATTTCACCGAAGACTTTGTAGATAAGGTGCAGAAATGTTCCGGTCGTACTGCCGACGAAATGAAAGAGCTTAATAAGCCTTTCACAGCCCTGCGTGCCCAATATGAAGACTATAAGAACTTCATCATCAACGACCATCCTCGCGTGAAGGATACCATTCGTCGTACCCATGATTGGCATACAACACTCTTGAAAGTTCTGGGTTATGACACAGATCATGCTTATCAAGAACCTTATGTGGTCAGCGACAATGGTGAAGTCATCGAAATGATTCCCGTACGTCACATCTTGCGAAGTGGCGACAAGATTAGTATGCTCATTATGGAAATGCAGCATCTGATTTCGGTAGATGAACAATCACCTGCCGGACTCTTTGAACAGCAGTACGAGAGTAAGCCAGATAAGAATACCCGTCAGCAACGCTATTATGCAGGACAGTGGGCCGACGTGATTCCTTCTCAGTATCTGAATAAGGATAAGTATCATTTCTCTCCGGCTATCATCAATAAGGCCGTTACCCAAATCTTCTTGATGCCCGAAGAACGTCGTCCGCATTTCATCTTGATGTTGGCGGGTAACATGGTGTTCCTCTTCGACAAAGACAAATGGGCACGCGGTTCTTACTTGCAGTTCTCAATTGATGACCTCTACACCCAAGGACAGCTTAAATCTTCACGCAATCATTACGCCCTGTTCCAACTGCTGGTGAACAAAGAAGCCTTGGCTGCCGACGGACAGACCGTATTGATGGATAGCTTGATTGAGGAGAGCTATAAGAATACTTATGAGG
>NZ_JBCOCI010000168.1:0-408 GCF_040929485.1 Phocaeicola sp. RTP21198st1_B8_RTP21198_201120
AAGAAAACAAAAGCCAAAACATATATTTTCTTACTGGTTCCCGAAGGATTCAATGGTACCACTGCAGGCTCTATAACAGCGAATACAGGTTTCTCCTCCTGAACTTTAGCTCTAGCAACTTGAAGCTGATTTGCAACCTGACTATACACTTGATACGCTAAACTCATATCATTCTGTAATCGCTCCTGTTCAGCACGCGCACTCTGAAATATGATATTGTCATGAGAATCTACATAATTAGCATATTTTCTCTGGGCAGTATAATACTCTTGTTGACGTTCTTTGAAGAGTTTCTCCAAATAAAGACAATCTTCTTTAGCCTTGGATGTACGATAATCTATAATGTACTCTTGCAATTTTCTTACAACAGAATCAGCAACTACCGCAGCTACTTTAGGATTTTGTAAA
>NZ_JBCOCI010000168.1:418-1832 GCF_040929485.1 Phocaeicola sp. RTP21198st1_B8_RTP21198_201120
ATTATCCCCTGATTGATTTTATCTGAAGTTACTAATTCGTTATTTTCTTCAACAAACAATGACTTCATTCCACCAATTACCATACCAGGGAATCCAATTACATAATTCCACCATGGAGAAGATTCCTCATCCAAATAAATATTCAATGTCATATTTTCATCTTTCGATACTGATATTTCCATTGTAGAAAGTTCTAATAAAAAAGGAGTAGAAGAAACAATATCGGCAGACAAAGAAGCATTCAATGCATCAGTACCATCACCCATGGCAACTTCATTTCCAAGGAAAGAAGCTGCCAAACCAGATAAACCATTGCCCTTATTACTTCCCATCTCTGGAGAAAGAGTAACTTCAACTGTGTACTGTTTAGGAATACTGATTGCTATAATAATGCCAATTATCAAACCAATACCAGCAACTTTATAGATTATCTTACGAATACCTATAATCTTACGAAGAATATCCATTAGATCAATTTCGATCTCCTCATCTGTATGGTTACTCTGTTTCTGTCTTATTTCTTTTTCAGATTCTCCTTCTATCATAGTGGTATAAGCTGTTATCTTTTATTTTTTGATCAGATTAGCAATAGATGCAACCATCATTCCCAAAGTGCTGAATGTAGTAGCGTAACCTAGAATATTACCCATATTAGTTTTTTTCTTAGCTTTACTAGGCACAATTATCTCACACCCAGGCTCAATCTGCTTCTTGCCACTACCTTTCACTTTAGTCACTTGGCCATTCATGTATACGATAAATTTCTTACTCTTCTTCGCATTTTCAGAATAACCACCGGCTTGATTCAGATAATAGTCTATATTCTTTCCTTCCATATAAGAAACAGTATTCGGAACCATTACGGCACCATTGATTGTAACCGTATTATTATTTTTCGGAATAGAAATCACATCACCTTCACGCAAGACAATATCTGCTGTACTTCCAGGATTCGCTAATGCTTTCTCCAAGTCAATACCAACACTAAAGGTATCTTCCACACGAACACCCAAAGAGTCCATCATAGCCTCACCCAACTGTCTGCTCATCAAACGGATCACATCACCCATGCGTTTCTTTTCACTTGCATTGGCTACACGGGTTAACTTTGCACCACGTAAGTAGGCATAGTTCGTTGCACCTCCAGCTTTATTGATCAAGTCCGAAAGACGTTCTTCACGACTGGTCATTGCATAAGAGCCTCCGAACAGTATTTCACCTTCAACAACCACATTCTGTTGGGCCTGATAACCCGGACTACGACGTACATAAACTTCATCGTAAGGTTGAAGGACAAAGCCGGGAGTTCCATCTACAATAAAACCTTCTTTTAGGGAGAATGTATATATCTGGCCAATAGTATCATTATTCACTGTACTACGAGGATTCTTAATTCTACGGGATACATCTACAC
>NZ_JBCOCI010000168.1:1876-3377 GCF_040929485.1 Phocaeicola sp. RTP21198st1_B8_RTP21198_201120
CAGAAGCGGCTTCACGCAATCCACCTGCCTGAATGATCAAGTCTTCAAGGGTCATGTTATCCGCATAAGGATAAGAATCAGGTTTGGCTACTTCACCGTGGATTACGACGTTGCCTCTGTCTTCCAGGTCATGAATACTCGGAATATAAAGGATGTCGTTTTTCATCAGGATGATGTTTTGGGAAGTACCGTCCATGATGGCTTTGATGTCTACTGGAACAACTTCGGTAGTCAGATCTTCACGCTGACGATAGAGAACAGCACGGTTCAAGAAGGCATCACCGGTCAGACCTTGGGCTTCGTTTACCAGTTCACGGACAGTATTCAGTTTTCCATTCAACTGGTAGATGCCGGGACGATAAACGGCTCCACGGATTTCAAGTTTATTGATGAAACGATTAAGGATGGCTTCGGCGGTCACAACATCACCGTTTCGCATTTTATAGACACTATAGTCAAGGTCTTTGACTGTGTTTACTTCATATTCCTGCCCGTTCTGGCGTACGACACGTAAGGAACGGGTGTAGGCGTCGGCTTCAAAGCCACCGGCATAGCTGATAAGAGTGGATAGACTCTCATCCTTGGTCATTTCGAAACGCATTGGGCGTTTCACTTTTCCGTCGATCTTAACCAATACGTCATAGGCAGGGACTATTACTACATCGCCTTCCTGAAGACGAATGTCATCCTGAATGTTTCCTTTCATGATAAATTGGTAGACGTCGATCGTGGCGATATTTTTGCCGTTACGTACCAGCTGTACATTGCGAAGGCTTCCTATGTCACTGACTCCACCCGCACGGTAAAGTGCATGGAAAACTGTGGCAAAAGAAGAGAGGGAGTAAGTACCCGGTTGGACAACCTCACCCATTACATTGATCTGGATAGTACGTATGCTGCCCAAAGTCAGACGGATGTCAGAGGTGGGATCATTCGCATTATTAAGACCATTATATATCTTGTTTAATGTCTTTTTGAGATAGTCGTTGGCTTCAGTAATAGTCAGTCCGTTCAAGTTAACAGGACCTATTTTCTGAATGTTGATCGTGCCATCAGGAGAAATCTGTTGGCGGATAGTGTTCTGGCTGGCTCCCCAGATATCAATAATCACCTCATCACCGGGACCCAGACGATAGTTCAAGGGAGTGGCGATGTTGACGCTCGGTTCAAAAGTCAGGTTACGGGTGTTGAAAATATTTCGTCCGAAAACCTGATTGCCACGTGCGAGGTCTTGAGTGCTCGGGTGGTCTTCCAGCATATCGGAAGTGTTTTCTTTCATTTCCTCACGAAGGCGTGATTCATTGATGTCGGTACCCGTTGCATTGGAAACATTGACATTGTTTTGCTGCTCATATAGTTGCTTCACACGAGTTGCCTGTTCTTTGGTCACACCCCTACGTGCCAGTTCAGAGGCTAGTTGTTTCTGTTCTTTACCCTGGCGGATGCCATCCTTTACATATTCAAGAACTTGGGAGTCGCTCATGCTTTGAGCCATTAAAGG
>NZ_JBCOCI010000169.1:0-3340 GCF_040929485.1 Phocaeicola sp. RTP21198st1_B8_RTP21198_201120
TTAGGCGGATTGCTTTGGTTTTTGTTGTGACACATTTCCAAAGCCTGAATGAGTTTATAGCGGGTGTCACGGGGCATAATCACTTCATCAATCAAGCCGCGTTCTGCCGCACAATAAGGGTTAGAGAATTTATCTTCGTAATCTTTGATTATTTCTTGTTTTTCTTCAGGAGTGGATTTCCGATAGAGGATATTTACAGCTCCCGCAGCTCCCATAACGGCTATTTCCGCCTGTGGATAAGCCAGGTTCACATCGGCTCCCGTCGGTTTGCTGGACATGACAATGTAGGCACCTCCGTAAGCTTTACGGGTAATTAAAGTTACCTTGGGCACTGTAGCTTCGGCGTATGCATAAACTATCTTCGCACCGTGGCGGATGATGCCGTTGTGTTCCTGTATTGTTCCGGGCAGGAAGCCGGGAACATCCTCGAAAGTGATCAGAGGAATGTTAAAGCAGTCGCAGAAACGGATAAAACGGGCAGCCTTGTCACTGGCGTCAATGTCAAGGACGCCGGCCAGCCAGGCGGGCTGATTGGCAACAATACCTACGGAACGACCTCCCAGGCGACCGAACCCCACCACCACATTTTTAGCAAAGTGAGGCATCACCTCGAAGAAATACTGGTTATCCAGCACCGGTTCGATGATATCCTTTATATCATAAGGCATATTCGGATCTTCGGGAATGACAGTCTGCAACGCCTCCACCTGACGATGGATGTCATCGTTGCAGGGAACCAACGGCGCATCCTCCATATTGTTGGAAGGCAGGAAACTCAGCAATTCGCGGATACTCATCAGCGTTTCCTCCTCATTGTCGCACATAAAATGGGTCACACCGCTTTTGCTGCTGTGGGTATAGGCACCGCCCAGTTCCTCCTTGCCCACCTCCTCGTTAGTCACAGTCTTCACCACATCCGGGCCGGTGATGAACATGTGGCTCTTCTCTTTTACCATAAAGATAAAATCGGTTAGTGCTGGTGAGTAGCAGGCTCCTCCGGCACAAGGACCCAAGATGGCGGAAATCTGCGGGATAACACCTGAGGCGATAGTGTTCTGATAGAAAATAGAGGCATATCCGGCAAGGCTGTTCACCCCTTCTTGGATGCGTGCGCCTCCCGAGTCGTTCAGGGCGATGACGGGAGCGCCGTTTTTCAATGCCAGTTGTTGCACCTTCACGATTTTGGCAGCATTGGTCTCGCTCAGCGAGCCGCCATGTGCGGTAAAATCATATGCATAGACAAACACCGGACGGCCGTCTATCTTTCCGTAACCGGTGACCATACCATCTCCGGCAATCTGCTTCTTCTCCATACCAAAGTTGGTACAACGGTGGTTCACCAGCTTGTCCAGTTCATTGAACGTACCTTTGTCCAGCAACATTCCGATACGCTCGCGAGCGGTCATCTTCCCTTGGGCGTGTTGTTTCTCGATCTTGTCCACACCGCCGCCCAGCGACGCGCGTTTGTCCAGCTCTTCAAACCGGCTGTATATTTCTTCTCTTGTCATGATCAATCTTCTTTTATTATATCCAATACTATTAATACCTGGTTAGCATTGACGGAATCCCCTTCATTGACCAGGATATCCCTTACCGTGCAGTCCGAGGTCACTTTGTAGTTGCTCTGCATCTTCATGGCCTCCAGCACTACCACAATATCCCCGGATGACAGACGGTCTCCTTTCCGGACGGGAATTTTTACAACCTTTCCGGGCATGGGAGCTACAATCTTGTCATCCTGTCTCTCCTCGCCGCCCTTTTTCATACGCAGATACTTGGTCTGGGTGTCCACTATGTCCACATGATAGGAACGGTAGAACATATTCACATCATAACTCTTTCCACCCTCCCCACGGATCAGTTCGGCATTGAAGGAATTGCCATCGTGCAGGATGGAACAGCTTCCGTTCTCGGCCATAACGATATCCACATCATACGGTTTTCCGTCAATCATAAACTGTACCTTGTTTCCTTCCTTGCTCACCAACGTCACATCGGCTACGCGGTCTCCAATATGTATTTCCATACTTTTGCTTAATTAAATGAAGAATCAGATTCTCAATACTCCTTTCTGCAAGCCGAACTCACGCCAGCGGCTGATGGGACGGGCATCAGACAGCTGGGGACTCTTGTTCTCTTCCAGATTCATCAGATAGTCAATATAAGAGGCGATCATGGCGATATTCTCAATCTCCTCATTATTACCGTTGCCACGGAGCAGCATACGCGAGTTCTTCTCTATGAACAAGGTATTATACTCACCCTTTACAAAGTCGGGGGTATGCATGATGCGTTTCAGATAACTGAGGTTGGTCTTCAGCCCCGTAATCTTGTACTCGTAAAGTACCCGGCGCATACGTTCTATGGCATATTGGCGGGTCGTAGCCCATACAATCAGCTTGCCTATCATCGGGTCGTAATAGATGGGAATCTCGTAACCTTCGTAAACGTAGCTGTCAATGCGTACGCCGATGCCGTTAGGCTCCGTCAGCTGTTTGATGATACCCGGCGAAGGCATGAAGTTGTTCTCCGTGTCTTCCGCACAGATACGACATTCGATGGCATGACCGCGCTGGAAAAGTTCTTCTTGCTTCAGGTGCAGCACCTCGTTATTGGCTATACGGATTTGTTCTTTTACCAGATCCACGCCCACCACTTCTTCGGTGATGGGATGCTCCACCTGCAAACGGGTGTTCATCTCCAGAAAATAGAAATCGCGGTTCTTGTCCACCAGAAACTCGATAGTTCCGGCTCCCGAATAGTTCACCGCCCTGGCGGCAGCCACTGCCTTTTCCCCCATCTCCTGGCGGAGTTCCGGAGTAAGGAACGGAGACGGGCTCTCCTCTACAATCTTCTGGTTGCGACGCTGGACAGAACACTCGCGGTCAAACAGATGGATTACATTGCCATGATTGTCACCCAGAATTTGAAATTCTATATGATGGGGTTCCTCCACAAATTTTTCCAGATAAACCGTATCATCCCCGAAAGAAGACATGGACTCGGAACGGGCGGTGTTATATGCCTCCACCACTTCGTCTTCACTGTGTATCAGCCTCATCCCTTTACCGCCGCCTCCCATAGAAGCCTTCAGCATGACAGGATAGCCTATTTCATTACAGATACGTACCGCCTCTTCGGCACTTTGCAACGGTTGTTCCGTACCGGGGACCACGGGAACGCCTGCGGCAATCATACGCTTACGGGCGGCAATCTTGTCACCCATCGCTTCCATCGTCTCGGCGGAAGGGCCGATAAAGATGATCCCCTCCTCTTTGCATCGGCGGGCAAAATCAGCATTCTCGGACAAAAAACCATAACCGGGATGAATGGCATCGGC
>NZ_JBCOCI010000170.1:0-3315 GCF_040929485.1 Phocaeicola sp. RTP21198st1_B8_RTP21198_201120
ATGAAAGGAACAGAACATTTCAAGAGAACGATACAGATGTATCTGGAGCAGCGTGCAGCGGAAGATGCGCTCTTTGCGAAGAACTACCGCAACCCTGCTAAGAACATAGACGATTGCGTCACCTACATTCTGAACTACGTGAAGAAAAGCGGTTGCAACGGCT
Organism: Phocaeicola sp. RTP21198st1_B8_RTP21198_201120; assembly: GCF_040929485.1. NCBI lineage: Bacteria > Pseudomonadati > Bacteroidota > Bacteroidia > Bacteroidales > Bacteroidaceae > Phocaeicola > Phocaeicola sp. RTP21198st1_B8_RTP21198_201120. The sequence continues at coordinate 164 of NZ_JBCOCI010000170.1, forward strand.
TCACGGACGGAGAGATATTCGGGCAAGCCGTCCACTACTATGACGAGAACGAGATAGAGGTAGGCAAGCCCATTCAGTGCCACGTGGCGGTGAACCATGTTGTGGAACTCACGGCGGAGGAAAAGGCGGAAGCACGGCAGAACGCAGTCCGCAGATACCAAGAAGAAGAACTCCGCAAGTTGCAGAACCGCAGCAAGCCGAGAACCGCCACCAAAGCGACCGCACAAGAAGTACAACAACCCAACCTATTCAATTTCTGATTATGAAACCGAGAACACGCATACAGCAGGAAGTCGCACGTTTGAGCAAGCGACTACCGATATTGACCGAAGAACAAAGGGCATACGCTTTCCGTCATTGCTTCAAGCATTACGCCATCAAGAGGGCGGACGGCACGAACATCTGCACCGAGTGTGGACATTCGTGGAGGAGTGAACACGACCTTGCGGACACCGTTTGCGGATGCACCTGCCCCCATTGCGGCATGAAGCTGGAAGCGTTGCGCACCCGAAAGAGCGTGTTCAGCGAGAACGAGTATTTCTGCATCATCACCACCTGCAAGCAGTACCAAGTGATACGCTTCTTCTTCGTCAAATCCCGATACAAGGCAGGGCAGGCAGCCGAGTATTCCATTTATGAAGTGGTGCAAAGGTGGATTTCGCCCAAAGGCACAACCGTCACTGTCGCCCGACTGCGAGGAATGTCCATACTTTACTACGACCTATGGGCGGAATACAGCGACATGGAGGTACGCAAGAACAACAAACTCCGTGCATACGATATAAACCCCGTCTGCACCTATCCCCGACAGCGTTTCATACCCGAACTGAAACGCAACGGCTTCAATGGCGAATACCACAACATACTGCCTTACGACCTTTTCACGGCTATCCTTTCCGACAGCCGAGCCGAAACGCTGTTGAAGGCAGGGCAATATCCCATGTTGCGCCACTACATCCGCAGTTCCTTTGACATAGAGAGGTATTGGGCATCCATAAAGATATGTATCCGTAACGGTTACACCATTTCGGACGGCTCCATGTGGCGTGACACCATAGACCTCCTGCGTCATTTCGGCAAGGACACGAACAGCCCGAAGTACGTCTGTCCCTCCGACCTCAAAGCCGAACACGACAGACTTATGCACAAGCGCAACAAGGAGATAGAGCGCAAGAAGTTGGAGGAACGCATCCGCCAAGCGAAGAAACACGAGAAGGCATACCGCAAACTCAAAGGCATATTCTTCGGCATTGCCTTTACGGACGGCACTTTGCAGGTGCGTGTGTTGGAGAGCGTGGCGGAGTTTGCAGCGGAAGGGACGGAACTGCACCATTGCGTGTTTTCCAACTCCTATTTCCTTGAAAAGAACTCCCTTATCCTATCCGCCACCATTGACGGCAAGCGCATAGAAACGGTGGAGGTTTCCTTGAAGACATTGGAGGTGGTGCAAAGTCGTGGCTTGCACAATTCCAATACCGAGTACCACGACCGCATTGTAAACCTTGTGAACAGCAACGTGAACCTTATCCGCCAGCGGATGGAAGCGGCATAGTATCAACCTATAATACCCAATAGTATGGAAGTAAGAATTGAAAGCATGATTTGTCTGTGGGACGATAAAATCCCCACGATGTTCCTTGAATTTGTAAACCTCCTCACTCTTGCAACGAGTGAGGAGCAGTTAAGACGGAGTGTAAAGGACTTTGCCGAGAAGCACGAACTTGACAGGTTTTTCCTTTACGGCTTCGGCTCCCACCATTTCTACCTGCACCAACGCTATACGAGTGACCCCGAAATGGTGATGAAGAACAGAATTCTGTCAGTACATTTTTAACCACCCTAAAATCAACGATTATGGCAACACGAATGACCATCAACGGAATAAGCACCTGCACGGAAGCAGGTACGGAGAAATACGAGCGTTTCCAATTAGGTATCGGCAGACGCAAGCGGACACTTGTGCAGTACGACTACCGCCACCCCACAGACGGAGAGTTGTTCTCTTGTGTCAAACCCACATTGGACGAGTGCCGAGCCGCACGGGACAAGTGGCTCACGGAAAAGGAAGAAAAGGAGGACAACCGATGAAAGCAGCCTATCAAACGCTGATAGTGAAGTTCAGCCAGCCTATCAAAGTATTGGACGGCATCTTTGACGATGCCGAAGCGTGGGGAGTTGATACCCTAAAAGGGTGGATAGACGACTACGAGAGCAGCAGGTTTACCGCCATCAACAGCCATACGGCAGTCATCACAAGCGAGTACAATATGGAGTGCCTGATGGAATGGCTGAAACGAAACACCCCCATTGCCGAGATAACAGAATGTTAAACAAGTTGGCGGTGTCCGCACCGCCAACCTAAAACCAAGAAAAGCATGATAGCAAAGACGATTTTACAGCAGATAGGCGGCAGACGCTTTGTCGCCATGACGGGAAGCAAGGATTTTACAGACATGGGCAACGGCTTACGCATGAGCCTTGCGAGGAACAAGACGAGCGCAAACCGTCTTGACATCATCTACGATGCCGGCTTAGACCTTTACAATATGCGTTTCTACCGCAAAACGTTCAGTAAAAAGACATTCGAGTGCAAGACGAAGGACATCGAAACGCACGAGGGCATATACTGCGATATGCTGGAAGAAATGTTCACGATGGTAACGGGACTCTACACCCGTTTTTAAGTGGCGGCGGCAAAAGCCGCCCTACTTTCTTTCGGTGAGCATGATGGCGGACAAAGAAAGTAGCAAAGAAACCGCTGTCCCAATCTACGATAGTATTCACAAAAACAAGTTTCAATCATGGAAGAAATCAGACAAAACGGAAAAATCATCTTGCACAGCGATGACGGAATAAGCATAAAGATGATTTTCAGAAACCTTACGGGAAAGAATTTTCAAGGTCAGAAATATGCAGAGTATATCCGGCACATCGCAATCGGGGAGATGGGATTTTCGCCCGGCATCATAGAGCATTGCAGGGACGGTGAAGTAATCGGCAAGGGAAAAATCCCGAATGTATGAAAAGCGGAAAATCCGATGAAGTTGCGGCTTCATCGGATTTTCATTTGTCAGGCATTTGCCATGTTACGGAATGTACAGCAGTGCAAACTCCGCCTTTCTCCGTTTGAGCAGCATGGCGTGCCGTTTACC
>NZ_JBCOCI010000171.1:0-552 GCF_040929485.1 Phocaeicola sp. RTP21198st1_B8_RTP21198_201120
CCGAACGTCCGTTGGGACAATCGGCGGAGACCCGTCCCGAACTGGCAGCATTCAATGCTTCATGCCGCGAAGCAGCCAAAAAGAAAGGTATCATTCTGGTCGATTACTCGGTAGAGTTTAATAAAATTTACGATGACGGAGGAGAAGAAGCATTAAAGCCATATCTGCGCGACGGTATTCTGCCTACCCGCAAAGCGGCACAGGAAATCCTTGTACCGATGTTGTGGGATGCGATATTGGGACGTGACAGTGCAAAGAAGTGATTCATCAGTTGAAAACACATATAGACGAACAGGTTAAAGAATATATCGGCATTGATAAAATACTATGAAAATGAAAAGTTTTATTTATATCATGGGAGTTGCCCTATTGCTAGTTTTCTGCTCTTGCGAAAAACAGGGAGAGCAGGAGCAGGGAACACAGAGAACAGAACAAGGGCAGGGAGAGAAGCCGGAACCGGAATCACCCGAAGAACCTCCTTTGGTTGAAAACTGGGATTTGATTGAAATCACGCGTGCCGAAGTGGGGAACAGCAATTATGAAGAATTGCTC
>NZ_JBCOCI010000171.1:562-1888 GCF_040929485.1 Phocaeicola sp. RTP21198st1_B8_RTP21198_201120
CTATCTGGCTTCGCTTGCCGGACTTGTGAATCGCAGCAGTCCCGAAATCTTTCTTCACTCCGGTCCGGCATACGTCAAATGGATGACTGAAATGAAAGCCTCCGGTTATACCTTTACGAAGAAAAGCCTGTCGGAGATAACTTCTTTGTTCCTGAACAGAGCGAAAGGGTATGTATTGGTGGATGATAAATTGGAGAAAACATACATTGCTGCAAGCCTTGCAGGAGTGCTTGATGCTGTGATACTGACAACGGATCTGGCCTCTAAAGCTCCTTATAACAGTCTGCAGAAACTGGCCGACGTGAGGGATAAGGATGAGGCTTGGCTGGCTGACTATATAAAACAACATTCTTCACAATTCAACTTGAATGCGATTGTGAACAATGCTTCTTTCCCGTGGACAATGGTCGATTTTGCCATAGCGAACCGATATCCCTGGTGTAGCAATGCCAAAAGTGACGGTACTGTGTTGCAAAAGCTTTATTATATGTTGAAACCCAATTCGCCTCATTATGGTTGGGGAGTACCCTATAATCTTGAACGCATGGATGTGCGGTTCGGATGCGAACATAATGGAGTATATACCGTGCCGGGTATCAACACCATGAGCCTTTCCATCCTGTCATCCAAACAGTTGAAACCGTATGACCGACCGGCTTCGCCTGTGGAAGTCCCGGCACGAACGGGCGTGCATTATGCCACAATCGTATTCAGTGACGGAGACAATACGTCCTATATGCTCGATTTGTTTTCCCGGAATACCTATATCTCGCATCCGCGTGCGCATGAGATTCCGCTTACCTGGATGTATCCCCCGACTCTGCGCACCAATATGGTTCCGGTGCACAACTGGTATCAGAAAAATCTGCCGGCAACCAATTGTTATGTCGGAGCATTGTCCGGTGCGGGTTATACATTCCCGTCTCATCATGAGTTTGTAGCCGACTATTTCCGTATGACGAATGGAATGTTGAAAGATTGCGGAATGCAGTATATGGTACTGATGGACGATGCGGAACTATTCACCGGTTCGTATGCCGGTTCGTATGAAACATTTATGAAGCGGCACACCGGCAACTTGCCCGATATGAAAGGATTCTTGTATATGAACTATCTGGGATATGCCAAATGGCAGGGCGCTTATTTCTTTGCAGGAGATGCACCGGTCGTTTCGTTCCGCTATTTCATGAAGAATGATGATAAGTTTACGGAACCTCATACTCCCGAAACCATCGCTGCGGCTTTGAACTCGGCTCCGCGTGACATTAACAGTATAGATGCCTATTCGGCAATCGTGGTACACGTCAATGCTCCGTCCAGTTACAC
>NZ_JBCOCI010000171.1:1898-2543 GCF_040929485.1 Phocaeicola sp. RTP21198st1_B8_RTP21198_201120
GGTGAATACGGAACAGTTCCTCGAACTTATCAGGAAGAATGTGAAAGGCAATAGAGGTTAATCCCTCTTTTAACATAGCGGTTAATGCTTTTTTGAGGGTGTTAATCCACGGATTAACCCTAGTTCTAATCATTTCACCCATATATTTGAGAAAAAAACAGTATTCTTTTAGTAACCTAAAAAATTAATACCCAATGAAACAATTCTATTCATTATGTATGATTATGCTCCTGGCATCTGTTCTGGCAATAGATGTTATGGGACAAAAAACGACTCTGACTGTTACCGGTAAAGTAACGGATCTGGAGGGAGACCCACTGTCGGGAGTCTCGGTCGTTGTGCAGGGAACAACGCGCGGCACGATTACCAATATTGACGGAGCATACTCTATAAATGTACCGTCGAAACAGTCGGTGCTTGTTTTCTCGATGATTAGTATGAAAACTGTCGATCATCGCGTAGGCAATAGTACACAGATCAATATTATTATGGAAGAGGACGTGATTGGTTTGGGAGACGTAGAAGTGGTAGCCATCGGTTACGGTTCTATGCGTCGCTCGGACTTGACAGGTTCCATATCATCTATTAGTAAGGATGCATTGAGCGAACGTGCCATTACGTCACTCGAAGATGCCATGAGAGGTA
>NZ_JBCOCI010000171.1:2553-3202 GCF_040929485.1 Phocaeicola sp. RTP21198st1_B8_RTP21198_201120
GCAGCCGGTATGCAGATTGTGCAGAACGACGGTGCTCCCGGTTCCGATTACACCATCCGTATTCGTGGTGCATCGTCCGTTAATGCTTCAAGTGCCCCGATTTTTGTTATCGACGGTGTGATTTGCGAAGATGCTTCTTCTCTGAATCCGGGCGATGTGGCATCCATTGAAATTCTAAAAGATGCTTCCTCAACCGCTATCTATGGTTCGCGTGGTGCAAACGGTGTCATCATGATTACCACACGCCAGGGAACCAATGATGGAAAAACACGGGTGGAGCTGTATGCTAATTTAGGTATGCAGCAGGCAGTACGCCAATTTGATATGCTTAATTCTTCGGAATATGCGTTGATGCGTTATAAAACCGGATGGAAATACTACCCCTACGGAACTGATCCGTCGACCATGAGCGATGGTATTGTCTATCGTGACAATCCGAACGGTGACGGTAACTATTGGGTACTTCCCGAAAGTTCAACTTATGCAGACTGGGAGTCGTTTGGTGCTCCGGGTAGTACGAATACTCAATGGCAGGACCTGATGTTCCGCGATGCCCTGTATCAGGAATATCGTATCAACGTTTCGGGTGGTAATAAGAACACGCGTTATTCGGTATCCGGTAGTTATCTTAATCAGGAAGGGGTAGTGG
>NZ_JBCOCI010000172.1:0-291 GCF_040929485.1 Phocaeicola sp. RTP21198st1_B8_RTP21198_201120
AAGCTGAAACGGCTACTCCTTATTATTATAAAGTATATCTTGCCGATCATGATGTAGTGACCGAAATTGCTCCGACAGAGAGAGCGGCTGCTTTCCGTTTCACTTTCCCCGAAAACGACCACTCTTATGTAGTGGTAGACGCCTTTGATAAAGGTTCGTTTGTGAAAGTAATCCCTTCGGAGAACAAGATTATCGGTTATACCACTAAAAACAGCGGTGGTGTTCCTGCCAACTTTAAGAACTATTTTGTACTAGTATTCGACAAACCGTTTACTTATACGGCTGCCGTAG
>NZ_JBCOCI010000172.1:360-1022 GCF_040929485.1 Phocaeicola sp. RTP21198st1_B8_RTP21198_201120
CCTCAAGGGCGAACAGGGTAATGTGCGTGTAGCTTCCTCTTTTATCAGCCCTGAACAGGCGGAACTGAACTTGAAAGAGCTGGGTACGGACAACATTGAACAGATTGCAGCGAAAGGCCGCAAGGTATGGAACGATGTTTTAGGACGTATTGAAGTGAAAGATGATGATATCGATCATTTGCGTACCTTCTACTCTTGTCTGTATCGTTCAGTATTATTTCCCAGAAGTTTCTACGAGATAGATGCTAAAGGAGATGTGATGCACTACAGTCCTTATAATGGTGAAGTACTTCCGGGATATATGTTTACCGATACCGGTTTCTGGGATACGTTCCGTTGTCTGTTCCCATTCCTTAACCTGATGTATCCATCCATGAACACAAAGATGCAGGAAGGATTGGTGAACACTTATAAAGAAAGCGGATTCCTGCCGGAATGGGCAAGTCCGGGACACAGAGGTTGCATGGTTGGAAACAACTCCGCTTCCGTCGTTGCCGATGCCTACCTGAAAGGATTGAAAGGATACGATATCGAGACATTGTGGGAAGCCGTGAAACACGGAGCGAATGCAGTACATCCGAACGTTGGCTCTACCGGACGATTAGGACATGAATATTACAATAAATTGGGATATGTACCTTATAATGTAGGTATTAACGAGA
>NZ_JBCOCI010000172.1:1032-3201 GCF_040929485.1 Phocaeicola sp. RTP21198st1_B8_RTP21198_201120
TGAAGTGGGGGGATGCCTTTACGGAAGGCAATAGCTGGCATTATACCTGGTCGGTATTCCATGATCCTCAAGGTCTGATCGACCTGATGGGTGGTAAAGACGGATTCAACCAGATGATGGATTCTGTATTTATCCTGCCTCCGATTTTTGATGAAAGTTATTATGGAGCCGTTATTCATGAAATCCGTGAAATGCAGATTATGAATATGGGTAACTATGCACATGGCAACCAGCCGATTCAGCACATGCTTTATATGTACAACTATTCCGGCCAACCCTGGAAAGCGCAACATTGGATTCGTGAAGTGATGGACAAACTTTATACCCCTGCTCCCGACGGTTATTGCGGTGATGAGGACAACGGCCAGACTTCTGCCTGGTATGTATTCTCGGCAATGGGATTCTATCCGGTATGTCCGGGTACGGATGAATATGTTTTGGGTACTCCCTACTTCAAGGAGATGAAGTTGCATCTGGAAAACGGAAAGACGGTGACTATCTCTGCTCCGAATAACGGAGACGATAAACGTTACATTTCGTCGATGAAATTGAACGGTAAAGAATATACCAAAAACTATCTGACTCATCAGGATTTGTTGAATGGCGCTAGCATTTCTTTCAAGATGGATGCGAACCCCAATCAGCAACGTGGTACCAAAGAGACCGATTTCCCTTATTCTTTCTCTAACGAATTTAAAAAGAAGAAGTAATCATGAAGAAACAGATCAAATATATCAGCGCAGGTATGCTGGCAGGTATGCTTCTCTGTGGCGGGGAGCTGCAAGCCTCCAACCGTATGACGGAAATGCATGTATGTCTGGCGGATGCTATTCAGAAAGATAACCGCCCGGAAATATCCAATCGTTTGTTCCGTTCCAATGCGGTAGAGAAGGAGATTCTTCGTGTACAGAAACTTTTGAAGAATGCGAAGTTGGCATGGATGTTTACCAACTGTTTCCCGAATACACTGGATACAACCGTACATTTCCGTAAGGGAAGCGATGGCAAACCGGATACGTTCGTATATACGGGCGATATTCACGCCATGTGGCTTCGCGACTCCGGTGCACAGGTATGGCCTTACGTGCAATTAGCTAATGCGGATCCTGAACTGAAAGAAATGCTGGCAGGTGTTATTCTCCGCCAGTTCAAATGTATCAATATCGATCCGTACGCGAACGCTTTTAATGACGGCGCTATTCCTGACGGTCATTGGATGAGTGACCTTACAGACATGAAACCGGAGTTGCACGAACGTAAATGGGAAATAGACTCCTTGTGTTATCCGTTGCGTTTGGCTTATCATTACTGGAAGACTACCGGAGATGCAAGCATATTCAACGAAGAATGGATTCAGGCAATCATTAATGTACTGAAAACATTCAAAGAGCAACAACGCAAAGACGGAGTAGGTCCTTATAAATTCCAACGTAAGACGGAACGTGCACTGGATACTGTGAGCAATGACGGTCTGGGAGCACCGGTGAAACCTGTCGGTTTGATTGTTTCCAGTTTCCGTCCTTCGGACGATGCTACTACGCTTCAATTCCTGGTTCCTTCCAATTTCTTTGCCGTATCTTCTTTGCGTAAGGCAGCCGAGATTTTGGAGAAGGTAAACAAGAAGACAGCTTTGTCTAAAGAATGTAAGGACTTGGCGCAGGAGGTGGAAACAGCTTTAAAGAAATATGCGGTGTATAATCAACCTAAATATGGTAAAATCTATGCATTCGAGGTAGATGGTTTTGGAAACCATCATCTGATGGACGATGCCAATGTGCCGAGTTTGCTTGCGATGCCTTATCTGGGTGATGTGAATGTAAACGATCCGATTTATCAGAATACCCGCCGTTTTGTGTGGAGTGAGGACAATCCTTATTTCTTTAAAGGCAAGGCAGGCGAAGGGATCGGCGGACCGCATATCGGTTACGATATGGTGTGGCCGATGAGTATTATGATGAAAGCCTTCACAAGTCAGAATGATGCCGAAATCAAAACCTGTATCAAGATGTTGATGGACACGGATGCCGGTACCGGTTTTATGCACGAATCTTTCCATAAGGATAATCCGAAGAAATTTACCCGTGCATGGTTTGCCTGGCAGAATACTCTTTTCGGTGAGTTGATTTTGAAGTTGGTTAATGAAGGAAAGGTAGATTTATTGAATAGTAT
>NZ_JBCOCI010000173.1:0-2653 GCF_040929485.1 Phocaeicola sp. RTP21198st1_B8_RTP21198_201120
CGTTCACTCTGCTAATGGACTTATCATCATCTTCTTGTTTGACATATCCCTTCCTATAGGAAATAGACAAAATGACATTTTCACTAAATCTATAGCCCATATCTCCATTGTCCTGTTTGATAAGGACTGCATTGCATAAATCAAAACTCCAGATTTCATTGCTGTCTACAACAAGTATCCCTTTTTTCTCATGAATGTTGTCTGTGACAATATATAAATCAGAAACCTCTTCTTGCCTTATGTCAAAAGTTCTATTAAGTAGTACCCCTAAAGTTACTTTCTCATTAGGAGTGGCTCGTAATTGATACTTTTCATTTTGGTGTTGAAATCTAAATTCATTTGATAGATACGTTTCATTTTCCAATCTATCAATCAAATCATCCTCTTTATCTTTAGAGATGTTCTTTACTTGAGGATGAGCATTAAATATGGAACTAAAAAACTTCTTCATGATATTATTAATTAAATCCTTTAACGACTACCCGTGGGCTTTCATGTTTTTCTTGTTTAAAATTAAGACGTATAAACTGTTCTTTTAGTAAGTCATGAGCTTTGAAGCAATCATCCAGTACAATTTTCAAATAATCTCCTATATTTATTATGGAAGGAACAAATAGAATTACTGCCTTGCAATGTACTCCCATTTGCTTATTATCTTCATCTATGGAATAAACAGTGGAAACAATATTTCTTATGTTATTCAGATTTATTGCTTCCTTCAAATGCTCAACATTGGCATTATCCAAATCGACACATAGCCACCAAGTATCCCAAAGAGTGACAAACAGATAGTCATTATCTGCATCTATAAAAAACTCCTCACCTTGGTATTTAAAACAGATTCTATCCTTATCATCAACTTCTGGTTGACAACCAATCTCTTTTAATGTATTGATAACTAAATTCCGTGTCTTGTTATCTTCTGCATTAATCGCCTTATCTATAGTTTCATTTGTTTTTGCATATTCTGACCGTTCTTTGTCTTCCTCAACAGCGAACCCTATTCTACCAAAGAGATATGCGATAACTATCAATATTAATCCTAACACTATCCAACCTTCCATATTTGTACTTAAAATAATATTTGACAAATGTATTATTGGTTATTTCTCATATCATTCCTAACATCAATTTCAACTAAAGAAATAAACTGCAATTTTATTATTCTCTTGGTAGATTATATAAGTGAATATTGTTGTCAATTATTTCTTCTGCTTGCTTTTTAACAGACCTCGTATACTCCAACTTCACTGTTACAATAATCTCACGCTCATAAGCCTTCTTACAAATAGCTTTACTGTAAAAATATCTATCACCCTTAGTATTGCCTTCAATAGTATAACTATGGTCTGTAATATCTTTCTTTTCAATAATACTACCTTGTTCTACTTCTGAATCAATCTACTAGTACAAGATAGAAACAGTATTAATAATACATAGATTAAATCTGTGTTCATAGTAAACAGTATATTATTCTTTCATACTTTTAGAATCCCATTTTACGAAAAAATTAGGAGAGTGCAGTAATTCATCGTAACTGCAAGTATCAGATAACAAACATAAATAAACATCATTAGACATTGCCCCATATCCTTCAAAAGCATTTTTTAGCTGAATCAAATGGTAGCGTTGTAACCGATAAGTTGCATTATCATACACAGACTTTATTCTACCTTGCAATCTTCTCGAAGTGCTTTTTCTTACTTTCATAAGGTTATTCCATGCTTTCTGTTCATTTGAAAGACATGCTTTAGCTTTTTCTCTTGAACCTATATCCAAATAATCGTAGAAATTTTTAGTATCTATGGCGTGAAATATCGTATCATATTCCTGTATGATTATACTATTTGAGATTGGCTTGTAAACTTTATCAGGCTTATAATTCTCTGCTTGTAATGCAAAGTATAAATCCAAAGTTCCTTTAAGATGTACAGAATACATTTCATCATACAATTGGCTATATGCCATAGAAGAAGCTGAACCACCACCATATCCAATAGAATCAAAATAATTGATTTGAGCTTCCAATAGTTTATCAAATGCTTCTTGTTCTGTTTGCAATGGTAATGAAATACTCTTTTTCTTCAACAGTTCTTCTAACAGTTTCTCATAATGATAACGTAAATATTCTGTCCAAATTTCACTAATATTGAAACTTGCATTTATTTGCATTTGATTACCACAATCCTTTTCTAGTTCTGCATCTGGAATAAGATTATTAGTAATGATACTATCTATGCACTTATACCTATCCACGGGATTTTGAGGTAGTTGAATTTGTTTCGCTTCAATATAAGCTTGAAGTAATGCAGTAACTGCAATATCATGAGAATCTTTATTTACAACAGACTGTTGTGTACAAGAATCTTCAATCGTATAATCTAACCAAACAGCACAAACAGTATCAACTAAATCATTCTCTAATGGATATAACTTCTTAAAAACAGGGAATGTTACATATTCTTCCTGTTCTTCCAAATTAGAGGGAGCCAAGAAAGTGCTATATAGAAACTTTGCACATTTCATAAAGTTAGCTGCTGCCAACGAATCTTTCATGTCCTGTTTACTTGATTGTTTCTTCCTATCACAAGAAAGGTAACAACATAGACATACTGCTAATAAACAATATAGAATTTTTCTCACTGTTATAGCC
>NZ_JBCOCI010000173.1:2663-3171 GCF_040929485.1 Phocaeicola sp. RTP21198st1_B8_RTP21198_201120
TCCCAATACAAGAAACATTAATAATTAATGTATTATTCTTATATTGGGAATTTACTGTACAAACATAATCACCATTCCTTTAGTGGCGTGGTATTATATACTGAATTTTCAAAGTTAGAATACGAATTAGGAAGATTATACCTATTTTCAATGACAGATAGTACAGAATTAAAATCTGTTATCTCCTGCACGGTTGGTATTTGACTATAATTTAGTATGGCATATAATAACTTCCTAAATTCAATTTGATACTCTTTATCTAAAGAACTTAACTGTTGAAAGTTAGCAAATCCATTTGCCATAGCAGGGGATAAACATTCCTGTGCGTCAATAATAGACAGATGAAGTATATCTTGTCCCCATCTAATCAAGCAATATTTATGATTATCATTCAACTCTTTTTTGTTGTGGATAGCAACATCAAAAATTGTCCTAAATGCAGCTTTCCGTTGTTCTAATGTTGGCATGTTTAAATATTTAAGGTGAATCTTTTTCCAGTCTTTCTTTC
>NZ_JBCOCI010000174.1:0-3152 GCF_040929485.1 Phocaeicola sp. RTP21198st1_B8_RTP21198_201120
GACGTTCTAATTCTGCGTGACAGTGAATATAGAGTGTGGCTGTCCTTCCCAGCATACCGAAAGTTGATATCAGTCCCATTAGTCCGAAACAATGATCACCGTGCAAATGTGAAATGAATATATGGTTTAGCCGGGTGAATTTCAGTTTTGATTTGCGTAATTGCATCTGTGCTCCTTCGCCACAGTCTATCATAAATAGTTTTTCACGGATATTTACGACTTGTGATGTCGCAAAATGCCGTGTGGTCGGCAATGCTGACCCGCATCCTAATATATGTACTTCAAATTTCTCCATCGTTACAAAGATACTATCTTTTTTGAATGGAAAATAAAAAATGCCGTAAAAACGGCATTATAGGATTGAACTATTTCTTAAGTTTTATTTTCACAGCATTCATGCCACGTGACCCTTTTTCTAGTTCAAAAGTCACGATGTTATTTTCTATGATATTGTCTATCAGTCCACTAATATGAAAGAAGTATTTCTCTGCATTCTTCAAATCTTTTACAAATCCATATCCTTTGGATACATTGAAGTGTTCTATTCTTCCTTCATGTACTAGTTCTATCGGTTCTCCAGTTCTACGAGGAGTTGAAACTTCAATGGTGGACATATCCACTTCTTGTGGTTTATTATTAGGAGTGGGAGGAGTATCGGTTATCATACCGTTCTCGTCTACATAGGCAATCATATCTTCAAAGGAAGATGTGCCGTTACTTTTTCTTTCTTCTTTTTTTTGCTGTTTTGCTAAACGCTTTTCTTGTTTTTTCTTTTCTAGATCTCGTTTGGTAAATGAAATAGGTTTCGCCATTTGATTCTTTTTAAATTAGTAATATACAGTTCGGCCTGCTACGGGGAAGTGTATGGAATTAATAGTGAGGTAATAAGAAAACGGGGGAGAAGTCGTTATGAAATACTAACTCGAAATTTTATTACTCTATAAAGATACGGTTTTATTACGGATATCCCATAGAATATTTTCCTTTTTAAGAAATAATGGCATAAAAAAAGGATGCATTTATTAAAATGCATCCTTTTGGCTTATCTTAAAGTAAACTGATTACTTCTTTTTGTTTTCCAACTGTTCTTTCAAAGCAGCCAAAGCATCGATATCGCCTAAAGTGGTAGAGGCTGCCTGATTTTGGATAGCAGGAGCTTCTTCTCTCTTAGTTGTTTTCTTTGCATTAGAAGCTGCTTTCTTTTCAGCTCTTTCTTCTGCCTTGGCAGCATCTTCGAAAATGCGGCTGTGAGACAGGATGATTCTCTTGGCATCCTTGTTGAATTCAATTACTTTGAATGACAGTTTTTCATCCAATTGGGCTTGAGAGCCATCTTCTTTTACCAAGTGTTTCGGAGTTGCAAAACCTTCTACACCATAAGGAAGAGCTACAACAGCACCCTTATCCAACATTTCGATGATAGTACCTTCGTGTACAGAACCTACAGTAAATACAGTTTCGAATACATCCCAAGGATTTTCTTCCAACTGTTTGTGACCAAGGCTCAAGCGACGGTTTTCTTTGTCGATTTCCAATACCTGAACTTCGATGTCTGCACCGATCTGAGTGAATTCAGAAGGATGTTTCACTTTCTTAGTCCAAGACAAGTCAGAGATGTGGATCAATCCGTCTACACCTTCTTCGATTTCTACGAATACACCGAAGTTAGTGAAGTTACGAACTTTTGCAGTGTGCTTGGAACCTACAGGATACTTTTCTTCGATAGTTTCCCATGGATCTTGTTTCAGCTGTTTGATACCCAAAGACATCTTACGTTCGTCACGGTCAAGTGTCAGGATAACAGCTTCTACTTCGTCACCTACCTTCATGAAATCCTGAGCAGAACGCAAGTGCTGTGACCAAGACATTTCAGATACGTGGATCAAACCTTCTACGCCCGGAGCGATTTCGATGAATGCACCGTAGTCAGCCATAACGACTACTTTACCTTTCACCTTGTCACCTACCTGCAGGTTAGCATCCAAAGCATCCCATGGGTGCGGAGTCAGTTGTTTCAAACCAAGAGCGATACGTTTCTTTTCGTCATCGAAGTCAAGGATAACAACGTTCAACTTCTGGTCGAGTTCTACAACTTCTTTCGGATCGCTTACACGGCCCCAAGAAAGGTCGGTGATGTGGATCAAACCGTCTACGCCGCCCAAGTCGATGAATACACCGTAAGAGGTGATATTTTTAACAGTACCTTCCAGTACCTGTCCTTTTTCAAGTTTACCGATGATTTCTTTCTTCTGCTGTTCAAGTTCAGCTTCGATAAGAGCTTTGTGAGAAACAACAACGTTTTTGAATTCCTGGTTGATTTTAACCACTTTGAATTCCATTGTCTTACCTACAAATACATCGTAGTCGCGGATAGGTTTCACATCAATTTGAGAACCCGGCAAGAATGCTTCGATACCGAATACGTCCACAATCATACCACCCTTAGTGCGGCACTTGATGTAACCCTTAATAATTTCTTCATTTTCAAGAGCAGCGTTTACGCGGTCCCAAGAACGAGTAGCACGTGCTTTTTTGTGTGACAGAATTAACTGTCCTTTCTTGTCTTCCTGATTTTCAATGTATACTTCTACAGTATCACCTATTTTCAAATCTGGATTGTAACGGAATTCATTTAAAGGAATGATACCGTCTGATTTGTAGCCGATATTGACAACTACTTCGCGTTTGTTCATTGCAATAACAGTACCGTCTACAACCTCGCGGTCGTTTACTTTGTTCAGCGTACCGTCATAAGCTTTTTCAAGATCTTCGTGGCTCATGCTGGTTACAGCTTCGCCGTTTTCATAAGCATCCCAGTTGAAATCTTCAACAGGAGCTACGTTCTTTAAGTTTTCCATTAATAAATAAATTGTTTAATACTTTAATTAAATAAGACATTATATTATCTATAAATCGGGCGCAAAGGTAGGAATATTTTCTTGATTGACAAAAGAATGGCAGAAGAAAAGAGAATTATATCCGTATTTTTTGTAATATTGCAATCTTTAATTTATACAGTTTTTGCCATGGACGAGAGATTGGACAAAATCAAGGTGCAATGCGACTATTTACCGCTTATTAATTTTGCGATACAACAAAACGGTGCATCAATCATTCATCAGCTTTCTATTGAGAATACAACGCCTGCCCCG
>NZ_JBCOCI010000175.1:0-3100 GCF_040929485.1 Phocaeicola sp. RTP21198st1_B8_RTP21198_201120
CGTCAGCATCAGCGAATTATTCCGTAGTCTTTCTCCATGGGAAGTGGGTGATCCGGTAAAACTGGTATGCGAACTTTATAAGATATTCCGACGGGAAACTCAAAGTACGGAAACACTGGATGATTTCTATTTTTGGGGAGAAATGCTGATCAGTGATTTTGACGATGCCGACAAAAATAGAGTGGATACCGACAAACTGTTTTCCAATTTACAGGATCTGCGCAACATAATGGACGACTACACCTTCATTGACGATGAGCAGGAAGAAGCTATCCGGCAGTTCTTCCAGAACTTCTCCATCGAACGGAGAACAGCGCTGAAAGAACGGTTTATCTCTTTATGGAACGTATTGGGGAACATCTACAAAGGGTTCCGTGAATCCTTAGCTTCTCAAAACATTGCCTACGAAGGAATGATGTACCGTCACGTCATAGAGCATCTGGATGTGGACAAACTTCCATACGAGAAATATGTTTTTGTAGGATTTAATGTGCTGAACAAAGTGGAACATACGTTGTTCACCCAATTGAAAGATGCCGGAAAAGCTGTTTTTTATTGGGATTACGACGAATTTTATATGAAGGAAAACAGACAAGCCGTCACCCATGAAGCCGGAGAGTTTATCCGCCGGAACTTACGCGACTTTCCTTCTCCTTTGTCCGGTGAGTTATTCAAAAATCTCTCGAAACCTAAAGAGGTACACTACATCGCATCTTCCACTGAAAATGCACAAGCCCGTTACCTGCCTCAATGGATACGAAACAATCTGACTACACCGGAAAAGGAAACCGCAGTCGTATTGTGTAACGAAGCATTGCTTCAACCGGTCCTCCATTCATTGCCGGCAGAAGTAAAACATGTCAATATCACCATGGGATTTCCGTTATCGCAAACTCCTGTATATAGTTTCCTCATCACCTTACTGGAGTTGCATACCCACGGATTTAATTTCAAAAGCGGCCGCTACACGTTTCAATCAGTTGTTACACTGTTAAAACACCCCTATACCCGCCAACTCACCGGTCAAGCCGAATTGTTGGAGAAAGAACTGACCCGAAACAACCGTTTCTATCCGTTACCCGGCGAATTGGGCAAAGATGAATTCCTTACCCAGCTTTTCACTCCGCTTTCCGGAAACCTGAATCTGTGCATACGCCTGTCCGAAACTTTGCAGCAAGTGGCAAGCATTTACCAGGCAAACACTTCCGGTACCGAGGACACAGATGCATTCAACCAACTTTATCGGGAATCGCTTTTCAAAGCCTATACCACCATCAACCGGTTCCGCACACTGATAGAAGAAGATGAATTAACCGTACAAAGCGAAACATTCCGGCGATTGCTGGTCAAGGTCTTATCAACGACTAATATTCCATTCCACGGCGAACCGGCCATTGGTATGCAGGTCATGGGGGTATTGGAAACACGTAACCTGGATTTCCGCCACTTGGTATTACTATCGGTCAATGAAGGGCAGCTTCCCAAATCGGGAGGAGACTCTTCCTTTATTCCTTACAACCTGCGCAAAGCTTTCGGAATGACTACTATAGAGCATAAAATTGCCGTATATGCATACTATTTCTATCGTCTGCTGCAACGGGCAGAAAGGATTACCTTAATTTACAATACCAGTTCGGACGGACTGAACCGCGGCGAATGGAGCCGTTTCATGCTGCAATTCCTTATTGAATGGCCTCACCCCATCACACGTCAGTTTCTGGAGGCCGGACAGTCCCCTCAAGGCACCTCGTCTATCACTGTAGAAAAGACCCCGGATGTCATGCGCCGGATGCAAAGCCTGTTTGATGTCCGTGCCAATCCCAAAGCAAAATTTTCTCCATCAGCCTTGAATTATTATCTGGATTGTCCTTTAAAATTTTATTATAGGTATGTAGCCGGCCTCTCCGCCCCCGATGAAGTGAGTGCAGAAATAGATTCCGCCACATTCGGAAGTATTTTCCATTACGCAGCCGAACATATTTATAAAGACCTGACCACTCATGGCAAAGTCATTAATAAGGAAGCATTGGAAACGTTGCTACGCAATGAAGTGAAGCTGCAAGATTATGTGGATACAGCATTCAAGAAATTATTCTTTAATGTTCCGCAAAACGAGAAACCGGAATATAACGGCGTACAACTTATCAACTCTGCCGTTATTGCAAGATATTTAAAACAACTTTTACAAAATGATTTACGTTACGCTCCCTTCACTTTTATTGCATCGGAAATGGAAGTGGATGAACCCATCGACATACAAACACCCAAAGGAGTCATAAAATCACGTATCGGAGGAATTATTGACCGTATGGACAGCAAGGATGGCACACTTCGTATTGTGGACTACAAGACAGGTGGCGATGCAGACACCCCACCCCATGTGGAATCTCTGTTTATTCCAGACAAGAAACGTTCCAACTATGTATTCCAAACGTTCCTGTATGCCGCCATCATGTGCCGCAAGCAACCAACGATGAAGATAGCTCCGGCCCTTCTCTATATTCATCGGGCCGCTACAGAAACCTATTCTCCCGTTATACAAATGGGCGAGTCACGAAAGCCCAAAGAGGCTGTGGAAGATTTCAGTAAATATGAAAAAGAATACCGTGAACGACTTCAAGGATTATTAGAAGAAATATTTAATCCGGAAAAATCATTTACCCAAACAGAAATCATAGAAAAATGTACCTATTGTGATTTCAAGGCACTATGTAAAAGATAGACTATAGTGATTAGTGGTTAATACCTGCGGCATGACAGCGCAGTCCACTAATCACTAACCACTGATCTGCCACACTATTCCAACGCTCTCTGCCTGCAAAAACATCCACAGAATTTATCTTCCACATTCTCTATCGGTGCTTCGAAAATACCATAGACGGAAGACCCAGAGCCACTCATGGCAGCATACACTGCCCCCAAATCATACAATTCATCTTTTATAGCAGCAATCTCAGGGAACTTTTTGAAGACACTATCTTCAAAATCATTCTTCATACTGCTTTTCCATGTTTCTATAGGTTGCTTTACAATTTCTTTCAAAGAAACAGCCGGACGCACAGGCTTTATTTCGGCAAACGCATCCCGGGTGGACACAAAG
>NZ_JBCOCI010000176.1:0-3021 GCF_040929485.1 Phocaeicola sp. RTP21198st1_B8_RTP21198_201120
CCTCAAGGCTTGATGTTGAATTATAAGTTTCAAGACCCCCTGATTTACCATCTTGCATATTATACATTCCAGAAAGTATTTTTTTATCATTCACAGTTATCGGCTCAACACCTGATCTAATGCTCATCAATCTATCATTAGTAGAGCCCTCTACAACAGTTTTGAAAAGCCTACCTGCACTGTTTACTGTATAATCATCTTTTCCATCAACATCTACTCTCAACACTGGATTATTCTTACAGTAGCTATATGGGCTCCAATTGTAATGCTTCTCACTTGATGGATCCACCGCATTCCACCTTCCAATCGCTACATCATACTGTCTTGCACCATAATCGTACCAATTCAATCCATTCTTTGTATCAAGTTCCTTACCATTATACTTATAAGGCTGAATACTCTTCTCCGCTGAAGCAAACGTGCCACCAAAGGGATAGTAATGGTTTACCTCTTCCTTTTGCCCCGTCTGATCTACAACTACGCGATTATTCCCCTGATGATCCTGCAAGTAGTAGTGATACTTCTTATCGGACAACGTAACATGTCCGGCATCTGTGAGCAACAACTTCTGTACACCATTCTCATAGATCACATTGCCGCAATAATCCGTTGTGGTAGTAGTGTTGCCTATCGTGTGCACAGTGCGCAACTTCGTGCCGTTCACTGCATACATATAAGTAATGGTACTGCCGTCCTTGAACGTGACTTTACTTGGCGAATTTAAACAATTATATTGAATATCAATAATATTCTTGTTTAAATCTTTGGTCATGTTGCCATTCTTGTCATAGGTGTATTCATTGTCCTGCTTCACGGCATCCTTGAATTCGAATCCGTTGTTGTAAGCCGACGCTGTGGCGGCATCATCCACACGTGTCAGCCAGTTGCCATCAAGGGTGAGTGTCAGGTCGTCAATCAAACCGTAGGATGAAGCGCCTATGCGTCCGTTACGACGGAGTGAAGTGAGGTTACTCTGCCTGTTATACGTGTAGGAGGTGTCATAGTTTGCGCAGGGGGATCCGTTCCATAAATACCCCGCAGCGGTCAACCGTGACATTTCGTCGTAGCTGAAGCGGTATCCATGCACTCCTGTGTCGCCTGCGGCTTTCCAACTCATGCCGGATACGTTTCCGTTGTAGCAAGGTGTGCTTCCGCCGTATGAGTCGTTGTAATGCAAGGTCTGGTTGAACAACGTATCGGTAGTGAGTGTCTTGATCCATGAGCGGACATTATAGGTATAATCCGTTGTAAGAGCAGAGTTGCCATGGCGTTTGCTGCTCTTGATTCGTCCCAAGTCATCATATGTGTTTTCAACGAGAGTCACTTCCTCATTCGTATTCAGCTTATGCTTTGTCGCTAAAAGGCGTCCTGCGTGGTCATACTCGTACGTACATTCTTCCGTTTGTGTGCTATATCCTGTGGCGGTATGGACATGTTGCCGCTTCAGGGGTTCCCCCGTAAAGCTGTAAGCTACGTATTCTTCCTCTATACCTCCCATGTGGTTCGTCGCCCGGCTTTGGATGATGCGTCCGCGTTCGTCGTAATAGAAAGCGGCATAATCATATCCGGTCACACCGGTAGCATCCATGCGGGCTGTAACTGTTCCTGTCAACAATCCTTTGCTGCTTTCCGAGCGAGTGCCATAGCCCGAGGGAGGTGTAACATAGTTCAGAGAAGCGGGAACTCCATGCTTGCCGATAAAAGAGTAGTCATCATAGTAGTTCACTGTATACACTACAGGATTTGTCATCGGGATATTCTCGGGAATATAGCCATGAAAGGCAGTGCCTGTATCATCCCGTCGCGCTTTCACATCGATTTCACACAAAGGGAAGTCATCGTAATAATAAGAATTGTGGCAAATGCCAGTGAGTACCGGACGATTCAATTCATCGCTAAGGGAGAAAGCCCATTCTCCACGAACACGTTGCTCGCCATCCTGCGAAAACACCTGGTGGTCGCCATGATCGTAAATGTAATAGATGGCGTCACGCTCCGGAAGTTTCTTGTAAACGCAGCGGTGCAGGAAGTCATAGCGGTAGGAATAACTACTCTGCGTATCAAAAGGTCCTTCAGGCTCATGCATTTTGGGGTAAGTGACAAAGGGCGGATAAACATTCACCAAATCATCGTGGTTGTTATATTGATAATAAACGAAATAGGGATCAGAACCGTCCATGCGTCCCGCCAGAATTGTACGTCCTAAACCATCTTTAAATTCATAGGCCGGATTCCCGTCTTCATCGGTAGTGCAGACCCCCAGGAAATTACCGGAGGGAATTTTATAATAAAGCCAAGAAAAGGATCGGGGATCGCGAGTGATGTATTGGTAGCTTACAGGATGCTCTACCCATGCCTCGCCCACTCCATGTTGTGCAACGGGTCTGTTCAAGGGAGAGGCTTCATACGTGGTCTGCAGGTACGGACGTACATCACCACCTGCCAATGAGCTTGCACCACTTTGTAAGGAAGAAAGGGGCATATAATTGCCATTTCCCGCTGACTTGGCAGGAAGCCAGGTGCGTAACTTGCGTCCCTGATCGTCATACTCTTGTAATGAAACAAGATCTTTCCTGTCGGGCGTAATGCCGCAATCTACTGTTTGAGAGGGACGTCCCAGACCGTCAAAGTATACCACCTGTTCACGGCAACCGCTTTGATCGGGCGAGGTGTAAGTACGTGTGCTGATATAGTTCTGTGAGGTGCTCACCTGCGACATGCATAAAAGAGAGCACAATAAGAGCGAAAGAAGTAAATATATTCGTTTCATAAGTTTGTACATATTTTGTTTATTAGTTACGGTAATGATAATCATATTCCTGCACGACACGTTTCTTGCTTTCCTCCACTACGTTGCCTTCGTAATAGTAATTCGCCTTCAGGCGCCCCAGTCCATCGTAGTCGTAATACGAAGTCTTCCCTGTAGGATCGGAGATCGAGGTAACACCTACCAACGGAAGATGGGTAAAAGTGGTAACATGTGCTTCCGAGAGAGACGTATGGTTGCGCAATGCCTTTAGC
>NZ_JBCOCI010000177.1:0-2989 GCF_040929485.1 Phocaeicola sp. RTP21198st1_B8_RTP21198_201120
ATTAATAGGTGCTTATAAATATGGATTCAAAGTGGGGATGTTGACGGCTGTTCTTTCTCCGCTTGCCAATAGCATCTTATTTGGAATGCCTTCTGTGGCCATACTGCCGGCTATATTGGTAAAATCGGTATTGTTGGCGTTGGTGGCGGGATATATGGCAGACCGTTTCCGTAAGATTACAATTCCTGCATTGCTGGGGACTGTTATGGCATATCAGGTGGTGGGTACCTTGATAGAATGGGTTCTTGTCGGTGATTTCTATTTGGCGGCACAGGATTTCCGGATTGGGATTCCGGGCATGTTGCTCCAGATTTTTGGCGGCTATGCATTGCTGAAAGCTATTGCAAAAAGATGAGTTGTAAACACTTGATGTTAATGTTGCAAACTGTGAAACAACCTGAAAATGGTGGCGCTGGTTATGTCCTGGTAGTTGTCATGGATGGAGAGCACGATAAATAGATGACTTTGGTTTTTGATAAATCATTTAATAGTTAATAGATAAAATGACAGGCACATTATTATTTTTAGGATTAGGAATGCAGGAAGTGTTATTCATTGCATTGATTGTTCTTTTGTTCTTTGGTGGGAAGAAGATACCCGAACTGATGAAGGGGTTGGGCAAAGGGGTTAAGAGTTTTAAAGAAGGGATGAACGGGTTGGAGGATGATATAGATGGGAAAGATAAGAAAGGGGAAACGAAAAAGTGACAAATAATGGAACAGCAGCAGAAGATACTGACCTTTTGGGATCATCTGGAAGAACTACGCCATGTCTTGTTCCGCATTGCAGTGGCTGTGGTATTTCTAATGTTGGTAGCATTCTTGTTTAAGGATGAGCTCTTTGCTATTGTTCTAGCGCCTAAGAATGCTGATTTCATTATTTATCATTTTTTTTGCCGGATAGCTGATTCTATGGCTATGCCTTCATTATGTCCGGAAGTGTTTTATGTGAAAATGATCAATACCCAATTGGCGGCTCAATTCATTACTCATATGAGTGTGTCTTTTTATGCGGGTTTTTTGTTGGCATCTCCTTATGTTATTTATCAGTTGTTCCGTTTTGTCTCGCCGGCTTTATACGAGAATGAAAAGAAATATTCTACCCGGGTTGTAGGATGGGGCTATTTTCTTTTTATGATGGGAGTTCTTTTGAATTATTTTTTGATTTTTCCTCTTACTTTCCGTTTTCTTGCTACCTATCAGGTCAGTATGGAAGTGGAGAACACGATTACTTTGTCCTCGTATATGGATACGTTGATGATGATGAGTCTGATGATGGGGATTGTTTTCGAGATCCCTGTTCTTTGTTGGCTTTTTGCCAAACTGGGATTTCTTACGGCTGATTTTATGAAGCGGTATCGTCGTCATGCTATTGTTATTATTCTGATAGTTGGAGCTGTTATCACTCCTACGTCAGATGTTTTTACATTGATGATGGTATCTGTGCCCATGTATTTGCTTTACGAAGTCAGCATTTGGATTGTAAGTCGGACAGGGAAAAAACAGCAGGAAGAATCCTTGGAGGAAGTGCTTGAAAAATCATGAGATGATAATCCTTATAAGTATTATATCGTAAAAAAGGAAGACCTTCGTGACGGCCTTCCTTTTTTCCATTAGGATCCATACTTTATTAAATCTTCCAGCCAAAGGCCTCTGCCACGGCCGGAAACACAATCTTTCCGTTGACAATATTCAAGCCGTTTTTTAGTCCAGGATCGTTTTCGCAAGCTTTTTTCCAACCAAGATCTGCCAATCTGATGGCGTATGGCAGTGTAGCATTGGTTAATGCCAAGGTTGAAGTACATGGTACAGCTCCCGGAATATTGGCCACACAGTAATGGATGATACCGTCTACTTCGTAAATAGGTTCGGCATGAGTTGTAGGATGGGACGTCTCAAAACATCCTCCTTGGTCAATGGCCACATCTACCAGTACGGTACCCTTTTTCATCAGTTTCAGCATGGGGCGTGTAATGAGGTGGGGGGCCTTTGCACCGGGGATAAGTACCGCACCGATTATCAAATCAGTTGTTGGCAGTTCTTTTTCTATATTGTGGCTGGACGAGAATAATGTTTTTACATTTTTAGGCATGAACTCGCTTAACTGACGCAGGCGGGGTAATGAAATATCGCAGATTGTGACATCAGCCCCTAGCCCTGCAGCCATTAAAGCTGCATTGGTTCCTACAATGCCGCCGCCTAATACCAGCACTTTGGCTGGTTTGACACCGGGAACTCCACCTAGTAAGATACCACGTCCTCCTTGAGGCTTCTCCAAAAAACGTGCTCCTTCCTGAGTGGACATTCGTCCCGCCACTTCACTCATGGGAATCAGCAGAGGCAGTCCTCCTTGTTTGTCTGTTACAGTTTCGTAAGCTAGGCATACTGAACCACTACGCATCATTGCCTCTGTTAATTCTTTGTCACAGGCAAAATGGAAGTATGTAAATACCAGTTGGTCCTTACGTACCAGATTATATTCACATTCGATGGGTTCCTTGACTTTTATAATCATTTCAGCGATGGCGTACACATCTTTTATAGTAGGAAGGATACGCGCTCCGACTTTCTCATACTCTTCGTCGGAAAATCCGCTGTTTATACCTGCGGTGTGTTGTATATACACCGTGTGACCTCTCTGTACCAACTCGTGTGCTCCTGCAGGGGTTAATGATACACGATTCTCGTTGTTTTTGATTTCTTTAGGAATTCCTACTATCATAATTGTCACATTTAAGGGGTTTGACTGCCTCAAAGATAACAAAATGTCAGAAAAGTAGGTTTTGTCTGGATATGTTTTTTTCGTAATAAATGTATGTTTAGCAACATTATTTTAAGGGATATTCTGTTTTTTATTTGTAAGTTTGCGGAGAGATTCAAAATTTTTGTGATGAGTTCTCCATAAAATAAAGAAAATCCTTAATTCCGCAACACTATTATAAATTAAACTTTTTAAGTACCTGAGCAACAAAACGTTGCTCAGGATTTTG
>NZ_JBCOCI010000178.1:0-2898 GCF_040929485.1 Phocaeicola sp. RTP21198st1_B8_RTP21198_201120
CTATAATACGTACCGTGCGGCAGTCATCCCTCAACGCCAGATGGAGGAATTCATCTATTTGTACGAATCCATGCCCTATAACATCGAACTGATGAATCGCCCTTTGGAGGATTATCTTCAGAAAAAGCAGAAAATCCGTATTACCGGTGGTGTCTTCCAAGGTAAGGAGGGTTGTATCATGCGCCTGCATCGCAATACCCGGCTGGTATTCGCTTTTGGTAATATGACGGTGGCGGTTAGTTATCTTCATGCTTTTCCGTTTGAGAAGATAGAATAGCATCGAAATTCTGTTTTCTTTGATGAACATTTTAAAAGCAACGTTAGGAAATACAGAAAATTATTTATTGCATATAGTTTGTATGAAGTGTATAGCAAAAAGAATAGGCAATGAAAACAGATATTTTACAATCCATAACGGAACGGTTGAGGGAAGTGCTTCCCTTAGGAGCTCATGCCATATTGTTTGGATCTCGTGCTCGTGGAGACGCGCGTCACGATTCCGATTGGGACGTGCTTATTTTGTTGGATAAGCCTAAGATCGAATCGGCCGATTATGATAATGTATCCTATCCGTTGGTAGAATTGGGATGGTCGCTTAATGAATGCATCAGTCCTGTGCTTTATACGTTTAAGGATTGGGTAAAGCAGCATTTCACTCCTTTTTACCACAATGTGAAAGACGAGGGGATACGGTTGGTATGAGTTTAAGCAAGGAAGACATAAAAGCTGTGGTAGCTTACCGAAAAGTTAAGTCGTATGCTACATTGTGGGAAGCAGAGGACATGATAGCTACGGAGCACTGGAATTTAGCGGTACAACGTATGTATTACGCTTGTTTTTATATACTTCCGCCTTGTTGCTTAGCGGAGGATTTAAGGTGCAGACCCATAATGGTGTAGTGGGTCAGTTAGGCTTGAATTATGTAATTTTACAATGAAATTCTGAAATCCTGCCCGTTCGATGGGGGAAGAAGTGGTTGCGTGAAATCTAAGTCTATAATCCACTTCGGCAGTGACGAGTGGGCAGAAATGGCATCTGCTTACCACAGCATTATCAGCATAGTAAAGCTTAATGGCTGCTCAGCTTGGGAATACCTGGAAATTTTATAAAAAATATTTGACGGATGCCGGGATTATGTTAATCTTATGCCCTAGAACATCGAGCTATCCATGGTTAACTGTTAATTAATCGCTTTATTTTTAATTTCTCAATAGCTTGTGCACTGAAAAGTGCCTAAAAATTGAAGGGAGCCCTAATTTGAGTACAAACATAAAGAATGCAAATCGTCTTCATTTTGGCGACTTGATGGACAATGTTTTTCATTATATGCTTAATGGCTGGGCTGAATTACAGAACTATCCTATGGATGGTCACTATGCAATTGACAATATGATTGCTGAGCGTGTTCAGACCTTTTACTGTAAACAAAAAAACTTTGTTCTATAGCGTGATGCCGGAGTAGATGTAGTTGCTACATATCTTACCATAATGAAAACAGCCAAAATGTATGGTCTGGAAGTTAGGGATTATCTGGTATATATCTTCCGTGAGATTATGAATGGAAATAAGGACTATAGAGAGTGAAAAATAGAATTTGTTGGATTATTAGTTTAAACTTTTTATTTGTTAAATATAAATTAAAAAAATGTATAAACCGATTTTTATAGCTGGTCCTTGTGTGATAGAAACTTTCGATATATTGGAAGAAGTGGCAAAGGAATTAGTTCGTTTGAATAATAAATATGGTATTAATATTATATTTAAGTCCTCTTTTGATAAAGCAAATCGTACTTCCCTTCATTCTTATCGCGGCCCGAATTTAGAAAAAGGATTAACAATGTTGAATGATATAAAGATGAAGTATGGTTTATCTTTATTGACGGATATACATGAGCCTTATCAGGCAGAAATTGTCGGTGGAATTGTTGATGTAATTCAAATACCTGCTTTTCTTTGTCGCCAAACCGATTTGCTAGTGGCAGCAGCTAGAACAGGAAAAATTATTAATATAAAAAAAGCTCAATTTTTGTCTGGCCAAGATATGAAATACCCTGTTGAGAAAGTTAGAGAGACTGGTAATGCAAACGTATGGTTGACAGAACGTGGAAATACATTTGGATATAACAATCTGGTTGTTGATTTTCGTAATATACCCGATATGTGTTCTATTACTCCTCATGTTATAATGGACTGTACACATTCGGTTCAACGTCCGGGTGCTGATGGAGGGAAAACTGGTGGAAATCGAGAATACGTTCCGGCAATGGCTTTAGCTGCAAAAGCATTTGGAGCTACTGGTTACTTCTTTGAAGTACATCCAAATCCGGATATGGCTTTGAGTGACGGGCCTAACATGCTTTATTTGAAAGATTTGGAAAAAGTAATTTGCAGTTTATTATGAGTGAAATAAAAGATTATGCCATTAAATGCTTTCAAGATGAAGCGCAGGCTATACTAGATTTAATTCCTTTATTGACAGATGATTTTGATAAAGCTATAGATTTGATTTATCATAGCAGGGGTAAATTGGTCGTAACGGGCGTAGGAAAATCCGGTCATTGTGGTGCAAAGATTGCAGCTACTTTGGCCAGTACTGGAACACCTTCCTTTTTTATTAATCCTTTGGATGCTTTTCATGGTGATTTGGGCATGATTTCTTCTAATGATATTGTTTTGGCAATATCAAATTCGGGACAGACAGACGAACTGCTTCGTTTCATTCCATTTTTGAAAAAACGCAATATCCCACTTATTGCTATGTCAGGAAATCAGACATCATTATTGGCGGAATATGCCAATTGTCATTTGAATATTTCGGTGAAATATGAAGCGTGTCCATTAAATCTTGCACCGACTTCATCTACAACCGCTACTTTGGCGATGGGGGATGCCTTAGCA